>NZ_CP192090.1:0-23825 GCF_050955745.1 Nocardia sp. CA-120079 | reverse complement strand
GCGGTTTCGCCTTCCTCGTCGGACAGGGGCGGCACGACACGCAGGTGCCGGGCAGCCGGGGTTTCGGGGGTTGCGGCGGCGGCGTCGAGCGCGGCCTTGATCTGCGGGCCATACGGGCGCTCCCACCAGGGCACCGGCACCGCCAACAGCGGGCGATGACCGCTGGCGAACACGACACAGCGGCCCTTGGGCAGCGCCGCCAAATCCGATGCGTGCAAAGTGATTTCGCTGGTACGCGAGGTCGAGGTTGACCGGTTACGCGGCCCGTGGCCGTGGCTTTGGGACACCGAATCGACCAGCTCGTAATGCGGGCCGATCAACTCGCTGCGGTCCCGCAGAAACGCGGCGTCGTCCAGGCCCGCCCCGAGGACCTTGACGTTGGCCGCCGACCACAACGCGTCCATGCCCTCGCGGCCCCAGCAGCGGCAGCCCTGCGCCCAGGACTGGAGGATGGTCATCACGACCATGCCGCGCGACCCGAAATGGCTGTACTGCTTGGGCAGATCCGCCCAGCGCACGATGTTGGCGGCCTCATCCAGGATCATCAGCATCGGCACCGGCATCCGACCACCCGGGTGACGAGTGCCCTCGGCCTCACCGGCGGCCGCGATGGCCGCGCACAACGCCACCAACAGCGGCCCAGCGTTGCCCTTCTGCTCCTTGCTGAGCGGGTACAAGGTGTCGCGGCTGGTCACGAACGCGTTCACATCGAAGGCGATCCGCGGCCGCTCCCCCGACTGCGGCGGGGTCACCCACTGCCGGATATCGGAGTACTTGAGCGCGGCCGCCATCTTCTTGGCCGTGCTGAATACGCCACCGCGTTGTTTGGGCGGGGCGTTGTACTGATCCGCCATCGCTTTGGCGAGCAGGCTGTAGCCGTGCTCGCCGAGGATCTCGACAGGCTCTTCCTCATCGGGTTTGGTGACCCACTCGAACACCCGCGTGATCGGGTGCTTGGCCAGCGCGCACGCCAGGATCAGACCCGCGAGCAGGTCTTCACCCTCGGGATCGAAGAACGCATCCTTGGTGCTGGCCTCACCGCCGACCGCGAAATGCCCAGCCAACTCCGCCGCGCGACGCTCAGCGCCCTCACCACCGTCATCACCGAGCACCCACGCCGCCGGATCCCAATACCAGCTGCACGGCTCACCAGCGATGTTCTGCGGATCGAACACCCACACCTTGCGCCCATTGGTCGCCCGCAGCCCGCGAGTGGCATCGACGACGTCACGCTTGTTCGAGGTCACCACGGCCGCACCCGGAGCCTCCACCAGCGCCGGAATCACCCGCGAGGACGACTTGCCCTGACGAGGACCCCAGATATCGAGGTGCAGATCCTCATACGAGCCAAACAGCTCACGCCCGTCGATGACCGCACGCCCGACCAGCACGCCCGGCTCATCCTCCGGACGAAGGCGCACCCGCAGCTCAGCAGCCTTGTGTGCCACCGCTTCCCACGACAGCGAGTCCAACTCGCGGCCGCGCGCCATGTAGCGGGCCTGGGAGTCGATGGCCTCAGGGCGGATCTTCTTGCCCCTGCCGGTCTTTCCGGTCTTGCTCGCCAGCTGGCGGTAGGCCCACACCGACCCAGCGACACCAGCGGCCACGCCGACCGCGAGGGTGACCGCGCCACCGGTGGCCGCGCCGGTCCACTCCAGATGACCGGTCGCCAGGTTGATGCCCAGGCTCAGCGGGTTCCACGGAATGTCCTGGGCCGTATCGGCGTAGAGGGCCTCACCGACCCGCATCGACATCCCGGCCGCCTCACCGAGGCCACCGAACGCGCCGACCGCGATCAGCTCCTTCCACTCCGAAAGATCGCGCTTACCAGGCTGTTTCACGCTGCGGTCCATGCCGCACCGCCTTCCAAGAGGTCGGCCACGGCCGGAATGGCACCGGTCGCGGCGACAACGCGCAGCTGCTCGATCGCGTGGTCGTGGGACGGGCCGTAGGTGGGCATGTGGACCCCGGCAACAATGCAGTCGGTCAGCCCGGCCGATTGCGCCCACTTCGCGCACCGCGCCAGCACCGGGCAGGCCTCGCACACCGACACCGCCAACGCGGCATCGGCCTGGTTGTGGTCGGGGAAGAACACCGAGGTCGGGAAGCCCACGCACAGCCGGTCTTCCCACGCCTCCGGCGCATCCTGCTGCCACACAGTGCGTTTCATCGCTGCTCACCCCCGACCGGGGCGGGTGCGACTGTGGTGGTGCGCAACGAGCAGAACGGCTCGCACGGACCCAACTGCCGGGTGACTGGCGCTGTGCCGTACTTGTGCGGCGGGAACTGGACCGTCACGGCGATCATCACCAGCAGTCCGACCAGCACGACACCGGCCAGCAGTGTGGCCATCCCGCGAACTACACCGATGCCGCTGCCGCCAGAATCCGGCAGGACCGGCAGCCACACATTGACCACACGCTCACGAATCCGCGCCATCACGCCACCGCCTCGATCAGCGCGTAGCCGCGAGCCTCAGCAGCGGTCATGCCGATAGCTGCGGCCCACCGGTCCACCTCGAGCTGGTCCGGCGTGGTCGCGATACGCATCGCCGCTCGCGCCTGGTCAGCTGTGAGCTGACGGCCCGGCAGGAAATCGACCACCCACCTGCCCTGGCCGACGTAATCGGCGTGATGGGAAGTCGCCTCGGAAACCATGTGGCCGCCGACCACCTGCACCGCAGGGACCGTGGGCGCTTCTGCTCGACGCCAGATATCTCGCGTCCAGGATTCGGGGATTTTCATCGCTCGTTGCTCCTCGCAAGTCGTGTGCGCGCTGTGTGCGCGCCGCGCACACGACTGAGTATGTACGTGATAGCTATCACGCACAAGAGGCGCACACGAAAAGATCAATTGCGCTGTGCGCGCTGGTGACGCACAGCGCGCACAAGCGCACACGAGTGTTAGCCTGAGCAGGAAGAAGCCGAGAAAGGACGAGCTAAGTGACTCCCCATTTGCAGCGCCCCGAGCCGATCTATATGCAGCTCGTGAACCACTACCGCGACGTGATCGCCGCTGGTGATCTACGTGACGGTGAGCGTCTGCCGACCGTGCGCGAGATTTCTGAGCAGTGGAAAGTCGCCTACACGACTGCCGCCAAAGCTCTGCGTCAGCTCGCGGCCGACGGCTTGGTCTCGACCAGCAAGCAAGGCACGATCGTCACCTTCATGGAGAGCACCTTCAGCCCGGCGGACCGCTTGCGATCGGTCGGACGCGGTCGACGGATCTATCCGCATGGCGCGTCAAAGATCATCTCCGCTGCGCTGGTCGATGCTCCTCAGCACGTCGCCGATGCCTTGGACGTCGAACCCGGAGAGCAGGTCATTCGACGCGAGCGAGTGACCATGCACGGAGACGTGCCAGTGACGTGGTCGGTGACCTGGATGCCAGGTGAACTCGCCGAGCAAGTGCCGGAGCTGCTGTCGATGGCACCCATTCCGGGTGGTGGCGGCACGATCGGCCTCGTCAAGGAGCGACTGGGGCGGTTCCCGAAGGCCGGACTGGACAGCTACCGCGAGTGCGCCACCCGCGCCACTGCTCTCGTTGCTGAACGCCTCGGCGTCGCCGAAGGCGACCCTGTCCTGGTCGGCGAGAACACCTGGCCCGAGGAGTCCGGTGTGGTGCTGGAGTTCGGCGAGTACGCCATCCCTGAAAACCAGTGGGTCTACGTCAAGTAGCGGCTATGACGCACCCGACTCCCGAACCTGGAAACGTGCCCGTCAGCGCGGCTATCGCCTCGAACCGCGCTCTCTGGGATGAGTGGGCCGCTATCCACGCCCAAGGCAGCTGGTACGACCTCGACGCGATTCGTGCAGGCGCGGACAAACTTCGGCCGTATGAGGTCGACGAAATCGGCGACGTCACAGGGCTTTCCCTGCTGCACCTGCAATGCCAGATAGGCACCGACTCTGTTTCTTGGGCTCGGCGCGGAGCGCGGGTGACCGGTGTCGACTTCTCCCCAGTCGCGGTCCAGATCGCCACCGACCTGGCGCACGAGCTAGGCGTCAGCGCCGAATTCGTCTGCTCCGACGTGATGACGCTGCCCGAAAACCTCACTGGCACATGGGACATCGTCTACGCATCACGAGGGATTCTCGGTTGGTTGCCGAACCTAGATACATGGGCGCAAGTCGTTGCCCACTTCCTCACGCCGGGCGGCATCTTCTATCTCACCGACATGCACCCTGTTGCTCGTGCGGTCGATCGGACGTCTGCCACGCTTCAGCTTGGTGGCCCGTACTGGCATCAGCCCGAACCATTCCGACACGATGTCCGCGGCTCCTACGCCGACCCGGACGCGCACGTCGAGTCCGCCGACAAGTACTTGTGGGTCCACAGCACAGGCGATCTGATCAGCGCCATCGCGCATGCGGGCCTGTGTCTTGAGTTCTTCCACGAATTTCCTTGGCTAGATAGACCCTTGCCGTCACTGACGCAGCAAGACGAGCGACAGTTCCTCCCGCCCAACGGTTTTGAGCTGCCCCTCTCTTTCTCGCTGCGAGCCCGCAAGCTCTGATGCGGCTCGATCTGTCGATGCCCCACCGAATGCGTGGCACCGAACCCCGGCGTGTCTCCCACACAGGGCGTCGAGATCGCACTAGTACTTACTGTTATGGCTAGACCCGCGAAACTTCCCCCGACAAAGCCTGTTGGCACGAACTTGTCGCACGAAGTCGTGGTTGCTCTTGACGACGCAGTCAAGCAGCGCGGCATCAGCAAGCGTGCCCTGCTAGAGATCGTGCTCCGGCGCGAGCTCGGACTGCCCGACTATCCCGGCGTCCCCGATCCGCAGCAGGAGGCGCTCCCCATCTCGGCGTAAGTCAGAAGAAGTACCCAACCCACCGCCCTTACCAAGCGGTGGCAAATCCCCCGTAAACGAGGAAGGCCGCCCAGTTACCAGCTGGGCGGCTCTTCGAAGTCCCTGATAGGACCACGCTTTTGCGAAGCGGTTCTCAGGGTAGCAAGGCCGTACGTTCGCAACAAAGGAACTCGACCGGTGCAGCTGGTCACGATTTCGCGGACATCTCGACCGGGCTACCTTCTCGCGTATCTGGACGAGGTTGTACCTCGTCGCCGCGCCGTCGTCGTCGACCGACACCGGCGGATGTGTTGTTCTCGCTGCCATCGCTGCGGCTGGTGCTGCCCGCCGACGCCTACAAGGACGTTCCGGCGTGCTGGTGGGGTCCTGAGCGGTTCGTCGCGCATGGCATGGCGCTCTACGACATGCATTACAAGCTGCTCTACGACAACCGCATGGTCGACTCGGTCGGTCGCGAGACCTTCCTGAAGTACCTGCGGGCCGAGGCCGGGGTCGCGGACTTCCGAACCGGCCGCAACGCCCGCGCCTCGATCGCCCACCTGATGCGGGCCACCGGCATGAGTGAGAGCACCATCCATCGCTGCCGCCGGTTGCTCTACAAGTTCGGCTGCCGCACCGTCGTCTACCGCGGGCGCCAGCACACCAAGGCCGAAGCCCTCCAGGCTTGGGACCGTAGCCTGCCCAAGACCAGGGGGTGGGCCGCCGTGGCCGCGCTGCACGAAACCACGGTCTTCCCTGTGGATAACCAACTCGTCAAAACGCTGGTTGATCAGGGAATTGGCACCCCTCCCGAGCGTAGCGAGGGTTCCGCTTTTCTCTCACGGATCGAAATCGGTTCTTCGACGCAGAACGCGATGAAGGGACGCGCTTCGCGCGGCATGGACAAGAAGGGGCGCGCCAAGCGGAGCCCAGCATACGACCAGAGAGCGGTGAAACGGGCCTCTGAAGTCCGCCGTGACGAACGTTTCCCGCTCTGGGTACGAGAGATACGCCCGGGACGGATGGCGGCCGTGCTGACGCGCAAGGCCGTCGCCGGGTGGGACGTCGACGACATCTACGGCGGGCTCGAGGAGTACCGGATCTCCGGCAAGACACTGCTGACCGCGCCGCGCAATCCCGCGGGCTACCTGTGGTCGGTGCTCGCCGAGATCCCCGACGACATGCCACCGGCCCGGCTGGACCGGGCGCGCACAGTCGCGCTCGAGGAGGCCGACCGGCTCGCCCGGCAACGCCAGCGCGACGAGGACCGCGCCAAGGCGATGCTCGCCGCCGACGGGATGAACGCCGAGGCGCGGCGACTTCGCGACGAGCTGGAGCAGGGCGCCGCCAACCGGGCCGCGCGACGTGCCCGTGAGGCCGACGAGGCGCGGCGCGAACTGGCCCAGCGGGCACGGGAGAACTGACCTCATCGGGATGTTGACCGAGCCCGAGGCTTCCACGCCCGGCTCACGTCGCTCCGCTACCGGCTCTATCGAGGCTAGCTAGCCGCGCTATCTCAGCTAGCCCAGCAGGTCAGAGGGCCTAGCAGCCGTGGCGGTCCATGTACTCGCGCAGGGCCAGGTCGGTGATCGAGGCGATGGAGATCGACCGGTCTCCGGTCTCGTAGCGCAGCTTGTCGACCGCGCGGCCGAGCCGGTCCTTGGTCGATGGCCGGATCCGCACGTTGTGTTGTTCGATCAGCCGTTCCTCGATCGGCACCGGCCCCGGCAGGGTCGGCGGCTGCACGTTCGGCGATGGGTTGGGCTTGTCCGGGATGTCGTCGGCGGGGTGGGGGCGCCGGCCGATGGCGGGCTTGCGCTCGATGGGGGTCATGCGCGGGCTCCTTCCGGCAGTAGTGCGAGCTCGGTGGCGAGGTCGGTGTAGGCGACCTGCAGGGCGATGGCCTTGCCGCCGCGGAATTGGTGCATCGGCACCGACGCGGAGTCCGCGTCCTCGCGGGCACCCAGATCCGGGATGACCGTGCGCGCGACCAGGCCGCCGTTTCCGTCGCCGAGGGTGCCGTAGGCGGTGCGCAGCTCGGGCTCGCGGCTGTTGTGCTCGCCGCGGGCCTTGCGCTTGGACACCACGATCGATCCGATGTGCATGCGCGGGTTGGGTCGGCGCTGCACGCGCAGAATGGTCCGCTCGAGCTCGCCGACACCCTTGAGGCTGTTGCGGGTCGCCTCGGTGACGATCAGGGCCTCCTGCGCGACGACCAGCGGCGCGAACAGCAGCGTGCCCAGTGTCGGCGGGCAGTCGAACAGCACCGCATCGTAGGCGGACAGGTCCACACCCTCGAACGCCTGATCCAGGCGCCACACGATGTCACTGTTGCCCGACTCGGCTACCGACCCGAGGTCCGTATTCGCGGGTGCGACATCCACCCGATCCCACGCCGAGGCCACGACCACATCGGCGAGATCCCCGGGGCGCACGCCACGGTCGAACAGGTCCGCGACGGTGCGCTGTCCGGCGGCGACCTCCACGCCGACACCATCGGTGGCGTTGCCCTGCGGGTCCATGTCGATGATCAGCGCCCGCCCACCGGCGTGCATCACCGCACTGGCCAGGCCGAGCGCGGTCGCGGTCTTTCCGACGCCGCCCTTCTGGTTGGCGATGACGATGATCCGGGTCTGCGTGCCCGGCTCGCTCAGCGGGCTAGAGCCGCTCGGTGCGCTCGGTGTGCTCACGAAGCGAACCTAACATCCATAGCAAGTATCGATAGCTGCGCTAGCTAGTAATGCTAGCGTATCTGATAATTCGTTTCGTTAAAACGTATTTACGAATATATTTTACGTAAAAAATCGACGTTATTATGATAGAATCGGGGTATGAGTGAGCAACCCGATTCCCCGCGCGGCGCGGCGCCAGCCGATGACCAGCGCGTTTGCCAGTTCCCGACCGGCTACGACCCCGAGACGGGCGAATTCGAGGTGGCCGGGCACGCATTGCCGCCGGTCGCGGGCCGGGGCCGCCCGGCGGACTACTGCGGGCAGGCCTGCGTCGACCCGGACGGCACGCTGCGGGTGCACGACCGGGCTACGGCGTTCCAGCGCAAGCGCGATCTGAAGGCGGAGGCCGGTGGCGCCGCACCGCGCCGCAAGCCCGCCGCGGGCCGCCCGGTCACTTCCGCGCGCGCGTCGCTGGCGGAGCTGCTGGCGCAGTGGGAGATGGTCACCACCGCGCACCGCGCCCAGCTTGAGGAGATCCTCGCGAGCGCGGCGCAGATCGTGGCGACTGCCGGAGATCCGGACGCCGCCGTCGCGGAGGTGGCCGCCGCCCGCCGCGACGCCGATGCCGAGATCGCTGCCGCGACCGCCCGCGCCGAGGAGGCCGAGGCCGACGCTCTCACCGCGCGGCGCGAGCTGGCCCGCGCCCTGGAGGACAAGGCCCTCGCCGAGGGTGCGGCCGAGGACGCGCTCGCCGATCGGGACGCCCGGGTCGGCGAGGCATTGGAGGAGACCGCCGAGGCCAATGCCGCCGCCGAGCGGGCCGAGGCCAAGCTGGCCGAGGTCACCGCGGACGCTGCGGAGAAGATCGCGACCGCCCAGGCTGAGGCCCGCGACGGTATCGTCGCCGCCGAAAACGCTGCGCGCGAACGGATCACGGCCGCCGAGCGCGACGCGGCGGTGCAGATCACGGCCGCGAACGACGAGCGGGATGCGGCGCTCGCGGCCCAGCATCGCGCCGAGGCCGAACAGCGCGGAGCCGAGCAGGCCGCCACCGACGCCCGCGCTGAGGCCGACCGGCTGCGTACCCAACTCGCCGAGGCCACGGCCGACGCGAAGGCCCGCGCCGCCGCCGACCGGACCGAAATCACCGGATTGCGAGCAGAATTGGCCGACGTCCGCGCCGAGGCCCGCACCGAACGCGAGCAGATCCGCGCCGACCACGCCGCCGAGATCGAGCGCGCCCAGTCCACCGCCGACACCCGCGCCCAGACGCTGGAGCGGGCGCTGGCCACCGCCGAGAAGACCATCACCCGCCTCGAAGCCCAGCTCACCGCACAGAAAGGCACTGACCAGTGACAACCATCGAAGACGACGCCAAGCGCAAACGCGGAGCCGCTATCGAGCGGGCCGCCACGCTGTTCACCGCGGCGATAGCCAGCGCGGTCGCCGCGCAGGGCATGTTCGTGTTCTTCAGCGAGGCGTTGGGTATGCCGACTCCGCTGCTGGTGCTGTGCTTTTCCTTCATCGAGCTCATGGTCATCACGAGCGCGATGCGTGCGCGGCGCTCGCAGCTCGACACCGGATCCGCCGGCGTCGACGGCATCGCGATGTGGGTGCTGACCATCATGTCCGGAGTCCTGGCCGCGACCCACGCCGAGGACGCGGGCACGATGCTGCTGCGTTTGATGGCGCCACTGATCGCGGCGTGGGGTTGGGAGCGGTCGATGAAGCTGGAGCGCCGCCAGCTCACCGGCCACACCGGCGGACTCAACTGGCGCTGGTCGCCTCAGCGACTGCTCGTGCGGTGGGGGATCGCGGATCCAACCGACCGCAGCACCGCCGAGATCGCGGTCGAACGCCGCCTGGCGGATCTCGCGCGCGCGGCCGACAACGTCCGGTTGGTGCGCAGCACCGGCGGAAGCGCGCGACGGCAGCGACGGACCGTGATCGCTTTGCACCGCGCGATCGACAAAGCGGCCGATGACGGCTTGGTGCTCGGCGAGTCCGGGATCCGTGAGCGGTTGCGTGAGCACCTGGAGGGCCGTTTCAGCGCCTACACCCTGCCCGACTACACCCCGCGCACGGACTGGTCCAAGCCCGCCGCGATCGAGGACGCGCAGTCCCCTGCCGCGCGCGCGGACGCTACCAACCCGGTCGACTCGCGCGCGATCGAGGCACAGCTGGAGGAGTTCGAGCGCGAATTCACCGATCGCGCGCCGCGCGCGGAACACGGTCGGATCGCGCGCGAACCGATCGTCGCGCGCGCGAGCGAGACGGCGAGCGATATCGCGCGCGAGAGCGTTGATCGCGCGTCGCTCGCGCGCGACGAGTCGCAGATCCCGCGCGCGGAATTCGTCGACCCGATCGCGCGCGAGGACGTGTCACCGATCGCGAGCGACACCAGCATCGCGCGCGCGGACAGCACGGCGGATCCGGATCCAGTCGCGCGCGAGGAGGCATACGAGGATCGCGCGTCGCGCGTCGCGCACAGCCCTGCTGAGCTGGGAACCGATCGCGCACCGATCGCCGCGCACGAGGACGATGATGTGCCCGTCGCGCGCGACGTAGATGAGGCAGCCGCGCGCGAAGACGCTGAGGCGGTCGCGCGCGATCTGAGTCCGGTCGTGACTCTGGTGCGCGCGCAGTCCGCGCGCGCGACGCGTGAAACCGGGCCTCGTTCGTCGCGCGCGAACGGTTCGTCGGGCGCGCGCGAGTCGGCGGTGGATGGTGCGCTCGCTCGCGCGACCGATCGTGTGCCGCGCGCGACATCGAGCGCGAGCGACAGCACTGGGAGTGGTCCGTTCGCGCGCGAACTGACGCCTGCGGAAGCGACTCGGCTCGCGCGCGCGGTGCACGATCGGCGCAAGTCCAAGCAGCCGGTCGAGGTGCTGGCGAAGATCTACCTCGCCAAGTCCCAGGGCATGTCGACCAACAGCATCGGTGACACGCTCGTAGATCTGCCGCACTCCACGGTCGGCCGCGCGATCGACGCCGCGATCGCAGTATCCGGGCCGCGCGCGATCGACTGAGCACCCGGACGAAGTACGCGACAGCCCCGGCGGGCCGTATCCGCCGGGGCTGTCGCGTGTCTGGAGCCTACTCGTCACCAGCCCGGCAACTCAGAACCGCCACAACTCCGACCGCTTCAACACCCACTCACCAGCACAAGCCCCCCCAACAACTCATCAGCGCACACTCATGCGCATCATCAGCCGACACATTCACACGAAATCACCCCAAACTCACCGCAACTCACCGCAACTCAACCAACCAAACTCACCACAACTTCACTCAATGAAGTCACGTCAACAAACCCGCTCAACAGCACAAATCACCGCTACACTCATATATAACCCCAGGCGGAGCAAGTTAACATTTACCCTGGGTAAATGGATGCCTCCTCCAGCGGGAGGAGTCCACCCGGGGACGGGTGGTCGCTGCGCTGGGCCTGGGTTTTCCGACGGAGCGGAGGTTGGTGGCGGTGGGTGCGCAGGATGCGTTGGCGGTGTCGTCGGCGGGTGGGGAGCGGGGTGCGCAGAGCATCGCTCGGGCGCGTCGGCGGCGCCGTCGGCCGAACATCGTGGGGGACAAGCAGACGGTCGAGGTGGTGTTCTCGGAGAGCGAGTTCGCGAAGGTGCAGCAGTTCGCGGAGGAGGCGGGCTGCACGGTGCCTTGGTATGTGGTGCAGTCCGCGGTCTATCCGGCGCCGGCGGCGTCGAGTGGTTCGAACAGCGGGCCGTGGTTGCCGTGGCCGAAGCGGAAGGCTCTGGCTGCTGCGTTGATGAGCGCGACCGGTGCGTTGGATGAGGTCCGGTTGGAGCAGCTGGCGAAGATCGGCAACAACCTCAACCAGATCGCGCACGCGGCGAATATCTCCGGGACCGTCGCCGATGAGATCCTCGATACGGTCGCGGACTTGCGGGAGGCCATCGGGGAGTTGCGGGAACGCGCCGAGCGGATGGAGGCGCTGGCGCGGGAAGCGACCCGGCGATGAATTCGCCGACTCCGCCCGGGAGGCCGGGATGATTCCGAAGATCCGGCGCGGCCAAAAACTCGGTGGGCTGATGGTCTACCTGCTGGGCAAGGGCGACCACAACGAGCACAAGGACAGGCACATCATCGCGGGTTCGCCGACGGTGATGCGCGCGAAGTGGCTGGAGCACTTCGAAGGCACCAGCGCGGAGGTCACCGAGGCTGCGCGCGAGGTAGCCCTCGCTGTAGCGCACGAGATCGACATTCCGCGCAATCTGTACGGCACCCAAGTGCGGATGCGCGCCAAACCGGTTGCTGTCGGTGTGGGTGCGCGCGAGCTCGGTATGGATGTCGTCGAGCCCGCGGGCAAGGGCGAGAAATCCCAGATGCGCGACGCCCCGGTGTGGCATGCGGTGCTGTCGCTGATGCCTGGGGAGGAGCTGTCCGACGAGCGGTGGTCGTTGATCGTCAACGACTTCATGGGTCGGATGGGCTTCACCGGAACTCCGGACGGGAAGCTCGCGCAGGCGCGGTGGGCGGCGGTGCGGCATGGACATTCCGGTGAGCACGGGGAGGGCCAGGACCACATCCACATCGCCGCGTCGCTGGTACGTGAGGACGGCTCGAAGGTGAGCACTTTCGACTACGGCGAGGGCAAGGCCAAGGGCGACTGGAAACGCGCCCAACAGGTGTGCAACGAACTCGAACACGAGTACGGGCTGCAGGTACTGCTGTCGCGCGAGGAGGGCGGCGGCATGTCGGGGAACTCCCGAGCCGAAACCGAACGTGCGCGCAACGGCACGGGCGAGACCGAGCGGGAGCGGTTGCGTCGGATGGTGCGCGCGGTCGCGGTCGCCGCCGAGTCCGAGACCGCGTTCGTGGAAGGCCTGCGGGAACGCGGGATCGCGATCCGGCCCCGCTACAAGACCGGCGGCACCGACGAGGTGACCGGCTACTCGGTTCGGCTGCGCCGCGACGGCACCGAGGTCGGCCCGTGGCTGGGTGGCGGGAAACTCGCCGGGGACCTGTCGCTGTCGGCGCTGCGTGAGCAGCAGTGGGACGACAGCCCCGAGGGCCGCGCTGATGCGTTGGCCGCGTGGAAGGGCCGCAGCGGCGGGCGCGGGAAGTCGTTCCCCGAGGACGAGGTCGGGGCGTGGCGGCAAGCCGCGGCCGAGGCCGGGCAATGGCGCGATCGGCTGGCGGGTGTGCCGCACGGCGACCGCGCCCAATGGGCGTGGATGGCCGGGCAGGCCGCCGGTGTGTTCGCCGCGTGGAGCGAGCACCTCGAAGGCGACAACCCGGGAGCGTTCGCGGCGGCCGCCGATCAGTTGACGCGGTCGGCGCAGATGCCGAGAAGGACCGATCGATACCGGCCGCCGCGTGGAACGCATCCGACGGTGCTCGGGGATGTGGCGCGGTTGCTGCTCGACCAGGCCACCCGATCCAAGCCCCGGACGCACAAGGGCGGGGTCGAGGACGATATCGCCGCGCAGGTCGCCGCGGTGTTGGTGGCGCTGATGCTGGTGCTGCTGTTGCTGGCGATTGCCATCGCGTTGGAGGTCGCGCGAGCGCACCGCTCGCGTGGCGAGCTCGGCCGGGCCCTGGCGGTGGAACACATGACCCGCGAACATCTCGGCCCGGTGCGCGCGCAGTGGGAGGCCGACCTTCAAGCACGGCGCGATCAGTGGGACCGCGACGCCGCCGACGTGTTCGCCTCCATGGCCGAACGCGCCGCGAAGCGCGCCACCGAGCAGACGGCTGCGCCGGAATCCGATGCCGCCGACCGCAGCTCGCGGGACAAGGCGGACAGGGTGAAGAAGGCCGCCGCTGCCGCGAGTGGTCCGCTGACACCACCGACCGAGGCTCGCAGCGAGAAGACGCAGCGGACACGGGTCTACTACACCGAGATGTCCGCGGATCAGAAGGCGATGATGCGGCTGCGTCGGGTGACCGACGCTGCTTTCGCCAGCCACGACCTCACCCCGCGCCGCTGGTCCGATGCTGTGCTCGATGAGGAGCTGCAGCATCTGCGCACCGAGGTCGGGTTGTTGGCCGACGAGATCGCCGACCGCCAGGCCAACGGCGGCCCGCACACCCGTCAGGCCCGCGCCGACAACGCCGAATTGACGCGCAAGGCCGAGAAGATCCCGGCCGCGCAAGAGGCCCAGGCCGTCGCGGACAAGACCGCCACCGAGCAGCGCCGACTCACCGACAAGCAGACCCGTCTGCAGCAGGAGCTGGATGCGCTTCCTAAGCGCAGACTGCTGGCTCGGCAGAAGAAACAGGGCGAGATCGACGAGACCATCGCGAAGCTGGAGGAGATCGCGACGCCCGCGAGCGAGGCGCGCGCCGCCGCCGATGCCACGGCCGAGGCGACCGGAGTTCCCGCCCGCGAATGGGCCGAAGTCCTGTTCGAGGCCCGCGAACAGAGTCAGAAACGGCGGCTTGCCGCGGCACGGAGCCAGGACGGGCAGGAACTCGACGACGACACCTCATACCTGCGGGAGCTGCGACAGGACCTGGAGAAGGTGGAGACCGAGCACGCTCGGCGGGCTCGGCTCACCCCCGAACAGCGCGCCGCCGAGGTCCGCGCCCAATCCCGGGCCAGGACCCGACCGAACAAATCGCAGTCGAGCGGGTTCGCCGCAGAGACGCCATACCAGGCGCCGGATCGCGGGCGCGACAACGACCAGGGACTCGGCATGTAGGACGGGCTGCCGCAGGGGTGAGAGTCGCGACCAGGGTCGCGATTAGCCTCGCGGCTAGGGACGCGCATGTAGCGCGAGGCTGGTCGCTACTTCAGTCGCGAGGCTGGCCGCGACCCTGGATTACCCCCTGGACTACCCCCTGGATTAGCTCAGGGTTTGGGTCCAGGGGCTAGTCCAGGCCCTGGACCAGGGGCTAATCGCGGGGCTAATCCAGCCCCGCCATGGTGCGGGAGCTTGGGTTTTCCGTCCAGCCCCCGCCCCCCCGATTTTCTTGACCACCCTCGATCTGCGATAGAGAAACAGATCGAGGGTGGTCAAGAAAATCGGGGGCGGGGGCTGGACGGAAAAGGCATCGAGGAATGACACAGGGGGAGGGGGGTGGCGGCGGCCCCGGCGGGCTCTGTGTGTGGGCGCTGCGGTTGGCATGCCGGTCGCCTTGGAAGGTGCTGCCGCGCGAGCTCCGCTCGCTTGCCACGACGTTGGTGTCGGTACCTCATGTCAGGCTTCTGCCGTATGTGCCGCCCCCCGGCCGGAGGAGAACGACATGGCCGACGTCGACGACCAGCCCGCGCTGAGACTCGTCGCGCACTGCCGCCGCTGCCATGGCTGGCTGGTGTCGGCGGAGTCGGTCGCCCAGGGCATCGGACCGACATGCGCGGTCCGCGAGCGTGCCGAACTTCTCGCCGCCGCTTCGCTGCAACGGTCCCGGGAGCTGACCCTGTTCGACATCGCGGCCTGACTCCCGCTGGAGCCGCTACGCTCACTACACCGAGAGCTCGCCCGCCGACGCGCGGTCGGCATTCGGGTCGAAGGGGAGGCGCAACCGATGACTCAGTACCGGTATGTCTGCACGTGCGCGATGGGATGGCACGACATCCCCTACTGCCCGTACCGGCGACGTCCGGAGCCGCGGCCGATCACGCCGGGCGAGATGCGCACGATGCGACACCTGCGCGAGCTGGAGCGTGCGGGTCAGCTCACGGTGGCGCGCCCGCTGGATCTGCGATGGCTGTGGCTGGTGCCGCCAGCGGTGGTGATCTTCTTCCTCCTCATGCTGCTGTGACGGCGTAGCACTCGGAACCAGCCATCCCGTGAGGATCTTCCTCACGTCGCGAGGGTGAGCCGGTGGCCATGGTCCGGCCGGACGGTCGTGATGTACGTGCCGCTGACACCGCCGCGACACGCGACCAGGTACGCGACGACCCGGCCGTCGTGGCGGTGCACGCTGTCGACGACGCCGGTGCGCCGGATCGCGTCAGGGTGATCCGGTTCGAGGCCCCGGCCGTCGCGGTCGGCCCACCACACCACCGCGTCACCGGGCGCGAACTCCCGGGGACTTTCACACATATGAGCGATGTTAACGGCCCGAATGCAAGAGATGTGTCCTGCGCGGGGTGGCGCTGACTTGCGCGAGACTCGAAAGCGTCGTCATGCGGGACCCACCAAAGGTGACCACGTGACGTCGACGAAGGTGTCCACGTGACGGCTGGCACGCCACGGTTTGGGTCGATAACCAGGGCGGGAACCATGGGGGTGATAGTGTCCACGCCTGTGCCGGTGTTTGCCGAACAGCAAACCCCCCGGCGAAAACGGATGCGGGCCGGACACCGCGCTGCTACGCGAATGTCCGGCCCAACCCGGCCTGCTAGCGATCGAATGCCCTCACTAAGCGCCGATCGTGTGCAGATACCACAACGCCAGCTCGGTAGCCACGGTTACCGGGCTGGTGCTGTCTTCCACCCAATAGGGCAGGAACACCTGTACCAGTCCCAGCGTCGTCACCGTGAGCGAAATCCAGCGCTTGGCGCCGTCCCCGTTGTCCGGGGGCTCCTCCTGGTCATCCATGTATTCGGATGCCCTCTCAATCGTGGTCGCCGGATCTCGTCCGGCGACCTGTTGTGAACACCGGATCTCGTCCGGCGCCACGCCGTTCGCGGCGAGGTTCGAGGCCCGTACCGAAGTCGGACGGGCAGCGATTGATAGGGCCGAACATCTGTCCGACCGGAGTGATGGTGACCGTACATGATGCACACCGCCAACCTGTGCCGCGCGGTGTGCCGCGCGGCGTGGCGCGCTGCACAATATGAAGAGTGCGCGGCGTGTCGCGCACAGCACCACTATGACGGCCCTTTGTGTCGCCACAGCATGGCCAGGATCTTCCGGGCGGCTTCGCGGCGCACACGGTCGCGGGAGAAGACCGCGGTGAAGGCCAGCAGGTACAGCAGCGGCACGACGGCCAGGACGATGTATTCGCTGGTGGTAGCGATATCAGAGAGAAGAGCTACGCCGGGCAAAGGTGTTCCCAATTGATCTGGGGGACAGCCTCACCGGCACAACCAACAGCACGTACGACACCGGTTCGGCCATCCCAATGGACATGGATGGACGAACCGGGTGTCGTGAAGCTGCCGCTACCCGGGGCCGAGCTACTTCCGCACCCGAGGGGCACGGAAGGCGGACGGTTGATCGGATCACCCGTCCTGGTTGTTGTTGTTCTTGTTCGCTCGAACCTGCTGCTTCACCACTGCTTCAGGGACGCAGATATCTCCGAAGGTAGCCCAGTGGCCTCAGATCCGAACGTTTACTACTGGCGAGTGGATAGTACTTGGATCCGATGGACGGCTCGCCAATACCCTTGGGCCGGAAGTCATCCCAGGTTTCTGACCGCCGATAAGACCCACTTATCGGGGGTCAGAAACGGCCCTCCGGTGTCGGAATTCGTCGGCATTTACCGCCATCAGCGGTACGCTCGGCGGTATGGCTGGACGCAAGACATCGGTGAGTTTCGACGACGAGACGCTGGAGATCCTCGCGCGTCGCGCCGAGGAGGAAGGCATGGACCGCTCGGCCTACCTCGCGCGGCTGGTGCGCCGCGACGACCACCGGCGCCGCCTGGCCGCCGACAGCGCCACGCTCAATGCCGCCGGGCACACCCCGGACCGCGCCAGCGCGGTGACCGCTGCCCTGATCGCGCAGCGCCGCGCGGCCAGCTGATGGCGCTTCCCCGATTCGGCGAGGTCTGGAACGCCCCGTCGGGCTCGGTCCTGCCCGGCGGGATGCTGTGCCTGATCGTGAGCTCCGACGACTACAACCGGATCCGACGTCAGTTCATCATTGTCGAGGTCGTCGCCGATCCACTGTCCGGCGACGCGATCATCTGCGACCTCGGGCCGGTAGGCGTCGCACTCACCGGCGCACCCTTCACGGTCGGACCCGGCTGGTTCACCGGCGCCGAGGAACCGATCGCGATCGTCGACGAGGTGGCCGCGCGCCGCGCCGCCGACCAGATCCGGGCGATCCTCGGGCCGTGACCAGCAGCTGCTCAACCGGGATGGCAACATGACGAGGGCCCTCACCCGACCAGAACTCGGGTGAGGGCCCTCAGCTATGTGTGGCGGCTACCTGTTGCCGGTCACAGCTCCTGGATACCGATGGTGGCGTTGGCGAAGTACCGCACGGCGCCGAAGGCGGTGACCCGCTTGTGCCAGTCGGTGGTGCGCTGATAGCCGAGCTCGGTGAGCACCTGGTCGAGCGCGTCGAGGGTGGCCGGGGCGGCGGGGGCGGTGGTGACCGAACCCCACGACGCCTCCACGGTGAGACCGGTCTCGGTGCCGTCGTGCGCGTCGTAGTGGGTCACGCAGCTGTAGAGGTCGGCCACCGCGACGTCGTCGTCGAGGCGGGCGATCATGAACATGTCGACGGATTCGAGGCTCATCGCTCGACCTCCGGGGTGTGCAGGTTGCGCCGTCCCGCCGCCGCATGCGTCGGAGATGGCATGTGGGTTTGGGTAGCTCGGTCGGCTCGGTTGGTGGTGCAGGCCCGGCTGGATTTCGAGGCGCGGCCGGCGGCGGCCGCCTGGCGCTGGGCGATGGCGTCGTCACGCGCCTCCACGATCTGATCAGTCTTGGCCTGCCAACGCTGGTGTCGGACGGCGGCCGCGTGCCCGATCCCTCCGGCCGCGTGGGCTTTGCCGTCGACGACGGCGCGGATCTGCTGTTTGACCTCCGGTGCGACGCCTGCCTGTGTGAGGGCATGGCCCAGCCGGTCACGTTTCTCGATGTAGGCCTTGCGCTCGTAGTTCACCCCGAGCAGCGCGCCGCTGGCCACACTGTAGATCGAGTCGCCGATCGAGAACACCGTGGTCTTGAGCTGGTCGGCGGCGCGGCTGCCGGGCTCGACGGCACCGCTCTGCTCGATCAGCTGGGCGACCTCGGTGCGGGTCACGTCGGCCAGTTCGGCGGCGGGCTTGTGGCTGCGCATGTGGTCGACCTCGGCCTTGGTGCGCTCGTCGACCCACGTCAGCTCGGGCAACTGCGCGTGCCCGAGGATCCGGCCGGAGTCGATATCGTCGACCGTGCAGGCCAGCTGTGCCCGTTCCATCGAGGTCAGCCCCTGCCCGTCCCGGACTACCGCACGCAGCTGCTCGCGGGCGGCGGCCATGCGCGTGATGCGCTCGCCGATGTCGTCGCTGATGCCGATCATCTCCGGCGACTCACTGCTGATATCGATGTCGACGATGTAGTCGGCCTCGGCGCGCTGATCCGCGGCGTCATCGGCGTAGGCAATGACCTGATCGAGGACCGCTTCACGGTCGACATAGCCGGGCCACACCTGGAAGTCGACCCTCCGCCCGGCCTTGATCGCGCGTCCGGCGTCGGCGACCTTGCGCTGATCGTCGTTGGTCATCACCGAGATCTGTTCTGCTATCTCGGTTCCCGCGATCTCGTTTCGAGCGAAGGAGGCGAGCAGCTGCGGGAGGCGCCCGCGGACCTCTTCGCCCGGATCGACCAGCACCGGACTGGTCAGCAAGTCGACCTGCCCGACGTCACCGCGCAGGAAATCGACGGTGAACTCGATGTAGGCCCGGTCCTCGGGAGTCAGTCGCGCGTCGGCCAGATCCACGCCCAGCAGTTCGCGCCGGGTCGCCTCGCTGCGCAGGTGAGCGCGGGGGTCGGCCGGGTCGGGCTGCTCACCCCGCCACGACGAGATCGCGTGACTGACAGCGGTTTTCGACGCTGGGGTCAGCGGTGCGGCCGAGACGACATCGACCACGGCCGCCTCGCGGGCCCGCAGGCATTCGGCCTCGGCGCTGTCCTGGCGCGCGACGGCATCGATGTTCGGATCGATGCTGACGCTCAGCTGGTCGGGGTCGATGAGCACACCCCATTGCGCGTAGGCGTCGCGGATCTGGTCCAACCCGGCGGCTACCGGTGTGGATTCGTGTTGCCACACCAGGGCATCGGCGAGCACCTTGGCCACGGACTCCCGGTTGGTCCACGGGATCGTCTCAAGCCGCTCTTCGACGCGCTCGACCGAGGCGAGCATCTGACGGCCCAGCTGCGCGGCGGCTTCCTCCCCCGCGCGTTGAGCCTGCTCGATAGCCGTATCGAGGCGCTCGAGACGCGAGCGAGCCTGGTTCGTCGCAGCCACGGCGAGCAGGTGCGCGATGCGCTGGCCGTGCCCATTCGGCGTTCCGAGCTGCGGCTGATCGGTGACCTGCGCGAGCTCGGATGTGGTGTCGGACATGCGGTTATCTCCCTGAGAGTTGTGGGATCCGGTTGATTCCTCGGCCCATCCGGGGCCGGGGTCTGTGGGGTGGTGCAGCTCGGCGGTGGGGATGCCGCGTCGCTCGGCAGCGCGGGCTTGGTGCCCGCGGACTGCCTTGGCGACGGCGTCGAGTTGCGCGGGGCTCGCGGAGCGTTTCGGGGCAGCGAGCCTGGTATCGAACAGGTAGGCCACCAAGCGGCGGCCGTAGCGCTTGCGTTCCATCTGGGCGACAGGTGCTTGCCCGTTGGGGCGAAGGCCCGCCGCACGCAGCTGGCGGCGGGTCTTCAGGTGAGCGGGTGCAGCCATCCAGGGATAGGCGTCGGGCTGCTCGGGGTCGTGCACAGCGGTCATCGCGAGCAAGACCTCACAGGCCGATACCGTGCTCGGGACCACGTCCGTTCGGGCGGTGGTAGGTGCGATGCACACCCGCGCCCTGCTGGGTGGTGCGCTTTTTGCCCCGACCAGCACCCCGCACGGCCGCCGACGGCGGTTTGGCGTGTCCGGCGTCAGCGGCCATGCGCTGGGCGATCTCGTCGTCGTCGAGCCCCCGCGCCCTCAGGTCGCTTTCGAGCCCGGCACGACGCTCGGGGCTGTCGTAGGCCGGTGTGGCCGGGGTGCGAGCAGCGGCGACGGCCTCGGTGCGTTCGGCCCAGCGGTCAGCGATCCGGTTGGCCTGCTTACCTGCGGTGGCTGCTTCACCGGCTGCGTAGCTGAGGTGGGCGCGGACCTGATTGCGCACCGGTTCGGGCACCCCGGCGGCGGTGAGGTGGGCGTCGAGCTGGCGGTCCACGCCGGTGCGCTCGTAGTCGGGCAGGCTCGCGTGACCACGCGCGAGCTGGGTTTGGGCGTCCATCACCTTGGTGACGGCGTCACGGGTGCGCCGCACCGTGCCCGCGGGCGCCTGGTTGGATTCGAGGATCTGGTCGAGCTGGCGGCGATGCACGCGGCTGGTGTCGTGCGCGATGCGGGAGGCCTTGTCCGCGTCGACGGCGGCGCCGGAGCGCTCATCCGCGAACAGCAGCTCCGGGGTGGTGGTCTTACCCGCCTCCACATCCCGCAGCACCGCCGCGAGCTGGTCCTTCTCCAGCGGGTGCAGACCCTGACCCTCGTTGATGGCGTGGTTGATCACCTTGCGGTGGCGGGCGGCAGCCTTGGCCAGTCCGGCTGCGGTCGGGTCGTCGAGGTTGGAGGCCTTCCCGGCGGCGAGCTCGGCCTGCGGGGCCAGGGTCGCGTACATGCGGACCTCGGTCGCCAGCTCGTCGCGGTCGACGTGGTCGGCCCAGAGCTTGGCGAACCGGGCCGTGGGGTCCTTGCGGATGGCGTTGCCCCGGTCGCGGACCTGCTGCTGTTCCTCGGGGGTCAGCAGTTGCATCTCTTGGGCCAGCTGGGCGCGGACTTTGGCGGTGGGCGCACCCAACCGCAACCGGTCCTGGTAGGACACCAGCAACGCATCGATACGCGGCTTGGCCTCTTCGCCCGGGTCAACCAACGGCGTATCGAGTTTGCGCAGCTCAGTGGTCGGCGACAGCGACCCGGTGGTACCGAGTTCATTGACGGGCACCAGCTGGCCGGGAGTACCGATGTAGGTGGCGACGAACCGGATCCGGACACGGACCTGCTCACCGACACCCTTGTCGGCCAGCTTCTTGGACAAGGTGTCGAGCTGCTTGGCGGTCGGGTTGGCGCGCCAGGCCTCGATCTCGGCGTAGAGCTCTTCCTTCACGCTCTGTTCGAGCGCGTCGTTCTGAGCGATGAGCTCGACCATGCGGTCCTGGGCCTTGCGCAACCGGGCCAGCGCGGCGCGATCCTGCTCGGCCAAGGCGAGCGCACCGGCCAGCTCCGGAGAGGCTGCCGCTTCGGCGACGACGTGGCCGGTCGCGGCGTCGATCCGCACGCCATATCGCTGCTGCACGTGGGCGCCCAACTCCTGCAGGGCCTGCTTGGCGACCTGACTGTCGTCGGACCACGCCGCCGCGTCGGCGACAGCGTCGGCGATCTCGGTGCGGGAGGCGTTCTCGAAGCCGCGCTCACGCAGTTTGCGCAGCCGGACCTCCACAGCGGCGCGCTCGACGGCTATCCGCGCTTCGGCCTCACGGCGCTCGTCCTCTTCGGCCTGGGCGTTCCTCTCCGCCAACCGGCGCCGCAGCTCGGCCTGCTTGCGGGCCTTCTCCAGCAGGTGGGTCATCAGCAGCCGCACGAAGTTCGCCCACTGTGAGCCGATGTGGTCGACCTCGTCGCCGTGCGGGGCCGGTGCGTCATGCAGTTGCGGGGCGAGCTGGTGTTCGGGCACGGTCGTTCCTCCAGATGTTGCAGGGGTGATAGACGAAGCAGCCGAGACGCTGGAGGTCTCGGCTGCGGGAGTTGAGGTGGTCGGCGCGGGCGCGGCGTTCCGGCCGGGGGTGAGGGGATCCAGGTGCGGAATCGGCTCCAGTTCGCCGATCTCGTGACCGCACTGGAGGTGGTCGTGCAGGTCCTTGCCGGTGGCGGCCTGCACGATCCGCACCCGCTGCACGAGTCCGGCGAGGGTGCCCATGACCCGCTCGGCACGCCGATATCCGGCGGTATCGCGGTCGGCGACGATCACGACCGTGCGAGCGCCGCGCAACCATTGGGCGTGCTCGGCGCTCCACGACGACGCGCCACCGGCGTTTGTGGTCGCGGTCAAACCAGCCGATTCCGCTGCGGCGACGTCCTTTTCGCCCTCGCAGACATAGACCACACCACCGGCGGCGATGGTCTCGAGCAGCTGCGGGAGCCGGTACGGGATCGGCTCGAACCCGCCTTTCTCCATCCGGCCCGACCGTGGGTTCCAGTGCCGCTGGTGGAACTGCTTGCCCCGGCCACCCGCGAAATCGGCTTCCTGCCGCACGACCTCACCGGTAATGACGCCGTCGTCCCGGACATACGGGTAGGACGAGACCGTCTTCCACGGCGAGGTCTGCGCACCGAGATCCGGTTTCTTCGGCTGGATCAGTGGCAGACCGGCCGCGTCCAACGCGCGGTCAGCACGTGAGACCGGCCGAGGTTGCACTCTGGGGCCGCGCTGGCGGCCACCGGGGGTGCGGTGGGTGATCGGGGTGTCGTAGAGGTCGCGGACCTTGAGACCGAGCTTGTCGAGCACCGCCTGGTCGTCGCAGCCCGCCCGGCACTGGACCTTGGTGCGGCCGGCATCGGCGAGGTGCTTCACGATCAGCGACGGGTTGTGGTGACGCCCGTCGGCCTCGTGAACCGGGCAGCAGTAGCGCGTCCACGACCCTGCCGGGCGACCCGGCCCGACCACCTGCTCCAGGGCGGCGGTCACCGTCGCCAACGAATCCTGCTCCCGGACACCGGCGCTGGAGCGTGCAGGCGCGCTCACTCGGGCCACTGCTTCACGACACGGCTGCGGCCGGTCGGCGCGGGCGGCACCACAATCGCCGAGGCCACGGTGACCTGCCCGGCGTCGTGGGCGTGACCGTCGGGGAAGGTGCCCTCCGGTGCTGGCACCAATGGCAGCTTGACCAGCTTCGGGCGGTGCCCGTCGAGCACGCTGCAGTACTTGAACGGCCCCTCCGTGGAGAGGATCCGGTCCATCATCGGGTCCGCGAGGCCACCAGGTCGCCATCTCCGCGCCCTCGCCGTGGCGGGCCTCCTCGAACGCCCGCCACAACGCCTCCAGGCGCGAGACGACCTCACCGTGAGCCCACCAGTGCGGGCACCACCGCAGCGACCGCTGACTGCCCTCAACCGACACCTGACGCCGATAGACGTGGGCCAGGTAGTTCTCGACGAACACTTCGAGATTGCGGAAATGCAGCTCCGGCTGCTCCTCCTCGTCCTCGGCGTCGTCGGCACCGGCGTCGTCGACGGGCGCGGGCTCGACCTCCTCGGCGACCTGAGCCGCGGGCTCCGGACCCGGAGTGAGCGCCATGGTGGCCTCGTTGATCGCGGTCTGAAGCATCCCGGCGCGTACCTCCGGGGTGAGCAGATCCGCGACCACCCCAGCGGCTATCGCCTTCGCCTCGGCGCTGACCTGAGCTCCCACGGCCTTGCGGACGGCCTCGTCGAGCAGCTCGCCGAGATCCATCTGCGGAATCACCGGCGCGGGCGCGGCCTGCTCGGTCTCGGTCCCGTTGCTGGTGTCGCTCAT
>NZ_CP192089.1:0-150513 GCF_050955745.1 Nocardia sp. CA-120079 | reverse complement strand
GGTCGTCTCCCCCTCTGCGGGATGTCGGCGGCCAAACGCACGATCTGCCCAGATGCGTACCGCCACGCCGCATCACAAACGACATTTACCGCGACCTCGGCGACCTCGGCGACGCCCAGGGCACGCCCCCAGGGCAGGCCACGGTAATAGCCCTCGGCATCGTGTTCGCCTTTGAGCGCGAGCACACGCTCGGCCTGCGGTGAGGCGATCAACGACGGGGACAGGACATTTACCCGCACGCCGTGTTCGGCCTCCTCCTTGGCCAGCGTCAACGCGAACGCCTCCAACGCCGCCTTCGACGCGCTATAGGGACCGTTGCCCGGCGTACACGTGGCGGCCGCCTGGGAACTGATCACCAGCACACTGGTCTCGCCTGCCCGCGCCGCCGCGCACACCGCCCGCCACACGGCATGCAGCCCCACCGCGTTGATCGTGAACAGTTCCGCGCTCTCCGCAAGCGGTGTCTCGGCCAGTCGAGCTTTGCTCGACGATGTCCCGGCCGCATATACGAGCACATCCAGCGGCTGACTGAACGAATCGATTGCCCGCACAAGTGATGTGGCGTCGCCGTCGCGGGCATCGAAACGCACCCACTCCATCCCCGCCGTGCCGCGGTCAATAGGGGCAGTGGATGTGACCACCACGGAGTGACCCCGGTCGCGCAGCAACACGGCGATCTCAGCACCCAGCACGCCGCTGCCACCAACGACCAGGGCCGTACCCGGCGCGCTCATGATCCGCGCTCCGGATTCGCAGTATCAGGACTGGACACCGCCGATAGAGCCCTGTCGCCGAGTCGGTCGTGGACCCCGGTCTGCGCTGACTTGTGGCGCGGAGCCGGGCTGTGACCGCTCGGCGCACCGTCGAGCATCGGTTCTGCTTCGGAATCGGGATGGTCGACGGTGAACATCTCCTGAAAGCGCATCTGCCGCTCGGGGATTCCATACAGCGCGCCGATGCGACGTGCTGTATCGGCGGCGGCCTCGTCGCCGCGGGGAATTTGTACAACGCACCGCGGGAAGATCACGATCATCATCCTCTCGTCGACCAGGTGTGCGTAGAAGCCTTGCGGCAGCAGCACACTGGCCAACCGGAACGCGACATCGCTGGCGCGGTGTGTGGTCACCTGGAGTTCGAGCACGTCCACCGGCATGCGCCGGTCGAGTAGATGCGGGTACCTGCGCACGACGATCGCCGGCAACTCAAGCGGCAGGCTGCGCCCGGGCAGGCTTTCACGAAGGACGATTCCGCGCATACCACACTCACCTGCCCGCGCCAGGAGCTTTGACCAAGCGGGTGTGCGCGCGAGCCCGCGCGACCATCTCCGCGCCCGTCCACGGCGTTTGGCTGTCGTAATAGTCGAAGTCGGCCCAGGCCTCGAGGGTCGTGGGTGCGGCGAAGCCGCGCTCGAGTGCCTGATCGAACAACGGAGTGCCTGGGAACGGCCCGAACAAATGCACTCTGGTCTCCGGTCGCGGATCAAGCGCGCTGATCTCGTCGATCAGGCTGTAGGTCTGCTCGATCTCGGCGTCAGTTTCGTCCGGGAATCCGACGATGAACGTGTAGGCGCCCAGGATTCCGTGTGCGGCGATATCGGTGGCCACATCCAGCGCCTGCGCACGGGTGATGTCCTTGCGCACCACCTCGCGTAACACCCGGTCGGAGCCGGACTCGATGCCCATCAGCAGTCGGCGGCAACCGCTGTCGGCGATCGCGGGCAGCAGGTCGAGCTTCTGTTTGCGCGACCGGAGTACATCGTTTGGATTGATCGAGGCAGCCCACGACAACGGGAAACCGCGTTCGGCTTTGAGGCGACAGAACTCGACGGCGCGGCGGACGTTGACGAACCAGTCCGCGTCGTAGAACTTCACCCCGTTGATGTCGTAGCGATCCGCCAGATCGGCGAGGTCGTCGAGCATGGCTCCGGCCTCCATCGCGCTGTATTTGCGCTGGTAGGTCAGCTCGTAGCAGAACTGGCACTTGTACACGCAGCCTTGGGAGGACACATAGTTGAGGGTGCGCGGCGCGACGGTGGGATCGTCGCGGATGTAGTCGGCGACGGTGAGTAAGTGCCAGGGGTAGCCGCCCAGGTTCCCCGTCCGTGGTGGGTTGGCGGGTCCTCGGATCGTGCGCGGCCCGTCGATCGCGAGCAGTCCAGGCACCGTCTCCCAGCTCCGACTGTTCACCTCGGCATCGACGAACGCGGGTATCGAGGTCTGCCCCGGACCTATGAGCACTGCGTCGACCAGGTCGTGGCGGGCAGTCTGCTCGGCCAGCACATTCACATGCGGGCCACCGAAAACTAGTGGCGGACAACCAGACCGCTCCCGGGCCACTGCCGCCATATCCAGGGCGTGGCGGATCTGCGCTCCGCCGGTCATGATGCTGATCCCAATGCAGCAAGCCCGGTCCAGGTGTTCATCGAGGAACCCCGGCCACTCCGAGACCGGCCGCTGGTTCCCGTCGAAGATCACCACCTCGGCCAGGTCTTCGTCCAGCAACGGCTTGGCCAGTGTCAGCAGCGAGAACGGCATCCAGTGATACAAGTAGTCCTTCTCGTGCTCGACCTGCGGGTAGACCAGGATCACCAGCGGGCGCGAGCTGAGCAGTCCGGTCACGGCGACACCGCCACCACAGGAAGGGACCGGACCGGCCGGGCCGCAGAGGCCCCAGGCGTGGCCGGGCGGAACTGCGCGGTCGCGTAGGTGGACAACGCCCGAGACAGCACACTGTCCAGCTGCTGCGGGTCGCCCAGGATCTCATGCAGCGGGATCGAGATCTCCTCGCGCAGAAGGCAGAACTGCAGGCGCCGGTCTGCGGTCAGGCGCAGCGCCATCAGCGCGTCATGGCATGGATAGAACCGACAGTCGGTGCACACCTCGCCGTACCATGCACCGGCCCTGCTGTCTTTGAGCACGACCTCGAACCCGGAGGCCAAGGTCAACACCGTCATCGGATGCCCCAAACCGCCCTGGGAACGGGTATCGACCGTCGCCGCACGCGCCTGCAGCCCTGCGGCGACCTCGTGCAGCGGCACATACAAGGAGTCGATCGACGCACCGCCGCGGGTGATCGCCAACCGGCGCGCGAACGATTCGGCTCCGGCGTCCAAGTCCCGGATCACATCCAGCAGCTTGAGTGTGGCGACGCCGGCATTCTCACACCAGGCCGCCAAAGCCTCGATCTCACCGTCGTTCACCCCGGCCATCACCACCGTGTTGACCTTCACCGGCACACCCGTCTCCACGCACCGTCGCATCGCGGTCTGCACGGCCTCCAAGTCGTCGACCCCGCAGATTTGCCGGTGCAACGCGGCATCAAGGGTGTCGATACTCATGTTGAACTGCGTAACCCCCGCCTGCGCGAGCGCCGCCGCGCGTTCACCGATTCGCGGATGCCGTGAAATCACCTCGATTTCACCGAATCCGGCCGACCGCAGCCGGGCGACCGCATCCTCCAGCGGCTCCCACAGCGCCGGATCACCCCCAGTCAACTTGATACCGCTGACACCGTGAGACAGCACAGGTGCGGCAACGGCCAGAAGATCATCCACCGTCAACTCCTCACTGGCACCGGTGGCCACCGCCTCACCCGAGGGACGACAGAAGAAACACGCCCGTCCGCAACGGGAGTTAACCGTGACACGGAACTGCGGCAGACGAGGGGCCGAACCTTGACGTTCGGACGGTGTATCCATAGCTGTAATCATGAGCCCACCTGTATCGAATCAACTAGCGCGCCAACAGAATTCAATGTCAGTGTTTGACGCCGTGGTCGGCGTAAACACTGACACCCGATCGGTGTCGTCGATGCTGCGGGCGTCGTAGGCTCAACACCATGATCAAAGGGGTTCTCATCGCCGAAAGCCTTCCGGCAGGAACGAAGCTCGAGGGCGTGCCGCTCACCATCACCGGCTTCTACCGGGTCGAGATCCAAGATGCGGCCGAATACCAGCCCTCCCTGTGGACCATCATCTATTTCGAGGCCCGCGAGCAGGACGCCGACGTGCTCACCGAGTTCTTCGCGGCGAATCTGGACACCCCGGGTTGGTACGTCGACATGCACACCGACTCCGAAGTGTTCGTCGTCTTCCCGAACAAGGTGTTCCGCTACCCGCCCGGCGATCTCGGCAGTCGCGCCGACGCCATCGCCCACGCTCGCAATGTCGGTGTCCCCGATACCCAGTTCTGGGGCGAAAACGACGAATTCGTGGACCCAGCACTCGCATAATGCCGTAAGGCTCACCGCGATCACCGGCGCTGCGCGGCCAGCTGGCCGTCATCGCCTACCGGTTCGCCGTCGTACGGCGTCAGCCCAAGCTCGTCCAGGTACTTCCAGCAGTCGCGGGCGACCACGTCGAACAATTTCGCCCAGGACGGGAACCAGCCACGCACCACCACGAGATCGGGGCGGTTCCACTCATCGAAGTACACCGTTCCTCGTGTCCGGTGCGGCAGCAGGGTCCTGGTGCCGTTGCTGAATATCCGATACGCGGGAGTCAGATCACCGTCCCGGCGGATGTGCATGATCTCGACGGAGCAGCCGACCAGCTCCCATGCAGCTGCCATATCGTCACTTCGGCTGTAATAGAACATGTTTCGCATCTCTCTCATAACCGCCCATCGTGGGTTTATGCGACGGTTGCGACGCCGCCGCGGCCCTGGTCAGCTACACACGGCCCGCTCGACGGTGACCGACGCCACCATTGGCGCTCGGTCGGCGATCAACACACAGCGTGTGCGTGATCTGGTCTGCGGTGCGCGGGTAGGCAATGGACATGTGGCTCAACGCCTTACGTCGAGCTGCACAGAATCCTGCTTGTCGTCGCGCTCCGGGATCGGGAAAGTCAACCCGCGTGCTTGCCGCTGTTGCAGCAGCCACCATTTCGCGCCGCACGCCTGCGGTGTCGTACCGCCCTCCGATGCTTCACAGGGGCGGTGCTCGCCCAGCCACGGCTGGATCTCGTTGTCGAAGACCTTCCGCCACTGCGGTGGCGCGTCATGCGATGTCGGCATGGAGGTAGCTCCTTTGGTTACTCGCCGTCGTCGTCGTACTCAGGCCCGAGTACCGACAGAATCTCGGCAGCGCTCACACCGAAGTCGGCGTGGTCGGCGGGGTTGTATGTTGATGCGCTCTGACTGTTCAGCTCGTCATCCGGCCGGTGCCTGCGCATCGGGTCGATCGCGCGCCTGCGGATCGACCGATCGCGCGGCGGCGATGATGGCGGCATCGAGGGGATCGCCGGGATCAAGGCTGTGGTACTGCTTCGCGGCCCACTGATCGAATGCGGCTTTGACTTCGGGGTGCCGATCCATCAATACGTCCATCGTGACCGCGCGTATCTCGGCGTCGCTCTCGTCGAGGCTGCAGGGGCCGCCCTTGGCCCTGAACATCTCTAGGGTGTCGGCGAGTACCCCGGTCTGCATGTGCTTCGCGAGCGCGGTCATGGCGGTGTAGAGGTCGACATGCACGATGTCGCCGGTCGGGTTCTGGGTCACCTCGCCCGCCCTTCCGGTTGCAGCATCGCCTCCGGGCCCGCAGGTCCCAGATCAGCCGCTTGTGCAGCGTCCGGCACGGGTTCGACCGGGTAAGGGTGGCGGCCGAGGGGATTGAGGTGACCGCTGGAACAGCCTCCGCACCAGTGGATTTCCAGCTGAATCCACGACGGAATCGTGTCGTCTAACAGCTTGTACACGGTGATGCCGTAGGGGCGTCCGCAGGCACATTCGAGATCGGACTCGATATCGGTCCCGGCAAGCCTGGCCCTGAACCCACCGTCGACATTGGTCACCTTGAAAGCCCGCACACGGTCACCGAACCCCGACGGAAGCCATCGTGTCGGCCCCCACCGATCCAGGCGCAGCAGAGCGCTGGTCGGGCGCACCATCAGCGCACTGTGCCCACCTGAGCAGCAATGGATTTCGAGAGTCAGCCACCACGGCACCGGCGGATCGGTCACCAGATAGACCGTCACCGTTCGGAAGTCCGACTCGCTTTTGTCCGCGCAATGTGGGCACGGACGGTATGAGTCCGCCGCGACTGCGGTCAGGTATTGACGTCGGTGCGGAATATCGTAGGTGTCCATGACGAACCTGCGGCCCGCGGGATCACGACGCCGCCGTCGCTTGAACCATGTCAACTTCATTCGGAGGCTTCACCTTTCGAGTCGCGCGCTCACCGCGCGCCAGAGGTCTGCGACCCTCTCACCGTCAGGATGCGAACAACGTGGTCATCGCCCAGTCCGAAAACGCCTCGTAGTCGGCGCCGGTGGACACCTCCATCTCGCGTCCGGCCGGATCTCGGTAGATCCGCGCGTCGGCTGCGACGCGGATCCGCTCGACCTCGAAATTCACGAATCCCAAGCCGAGCGCTGCGGACAGCGCGAGCGGGTCATGCAGCCAGCTGCCCACCCCGCCCGCCTGGTCGGCGGCAGTCTGGGTCTGTGTGGCGCGGTAGGCGAACCACTCGTCGAAGCCATCGGCGAGCAGCTTCGCCCAGTCCGGCGCGTACGGCTCGGTCAGCCTGCGGTAGAACTCCGATTCGGCGGTGATCCGGATCGCCGGTGACTCCGTGTGCTCGCTGAGCACCAGCCGCGGGCGGCTGCAGGTCCGCAGCGCCAACCCGGCAGCGCGTGGTGCTATCCGTAGATTGTGCGAGGCCCGGGAGGGATCACGGTAGCGAGTCAGCCAGCCGCCCATCTGCGTGAGACGGATCTTCTCGCAGTGGTCGGGGCGTTCGGTCACGAATCGCGCCAGGTTGGTCATCGGGCCCTGCCCGATCCAGATGAGTTCACTGCTGGTCTCGCACAACTCGGTCAGAGCCTCGATCACCTCGGGATCAGCCGAGCGCGGGAGAGTGGCCAGGCCCATGCTGGACCGCCGACGAGCACGGCCGCCGATGTCGATGCCGCGGATCACCGGCACATCAGGACGGTCCATCCGCCTCAGCTGCTCTGCGACCCCTCGCGCTCGGTGGTCACCGGTTTCGTCGGCGGTCACTATCGCCAGCCGATCGACCGCGCGAGCGGCCAGCGCTACCGAGACAGCGTCGTCGATGTCGTCACCCCAGTCGGTATCGACCAAGACAGTCGGCTCCAACGTCGAATTCATTTACGCTCCTGACTATTTCGGGACAACAAGGGACCAAGATGTTGCGATGTCGGCATGGAGCACGGCGTCGATGGCCTCTGGACGATTCCTCGTGGCCTCGCGGCGCGCCTCGGGGTCGGCCGCTCGTGCGGCGGCGATGATGACGGCGTCGGCGGGATTGCGGGGTTGCGCTCGTCGAGCTGGTCACCGGCCCATCGATCGACTTCGGGGTGCCGGTCTACCAACACCTGCATCGTGATCTCACGTATATCGGCCTCGCATTTGTCGAGGTCGGTAGATCCGCGCTTCACGCTGAGCAATTCGAGGGTGTCGACGAGCACCCCGGTCCGCGCGTGCCTCATGAGTACGGTCACGGCGGTGTAGGTATCGACAGGTGCAATGTCGCCCGTGGGGTTCTGAGTCACCTCGCGAGCAGCCCTTCCAGCTTCCGAAGGCGCAGATGTTCGAGGACCGCGCTGTTGGCCACCGGATCCAGGCGCAGCGCCGCAGCCCAGGTATGCGCGGCCAAGGCCCCCTCGCGGAAATCGGCAACCAGGTCGGCTGTGTGAGCCCTGGTTTCGAAGCGCTGGTGAGATACGCCGAGTTCGGGTGCGTGTAGATGCATATATGCCGTATGCGCGACGCCTTGGGCGTCGTAGATCGTTGCGCCTACCACCTGTTCAGCGGTGGTGCGTTCGTGCAATCGGCCTAACCTCGCGGCGATCTTCGCTTCGGGCGCTACATCGGCCGGGGACGCGAAGGCCTCGACCCAGCCGAGCCACGCGAACCCGTATCCCCACAGGTGCGGGAACTTCTCGGAGAATCGTCCCGCGTGTTCGAGGACTGGCGATTTCTCGCTTGGCTCCGCTGGGTCTATCGGCGTGTGGATCTGTTCGTGCGTGGTGTGCTTGTCTTTCGCGGCGAGGCCCCAGAAGTGAAGGACGTTGCCAGCGGTCAGGTCCGTGATGCGAACCTCGAGCATCCCGACCAGGATCGCCTCAATCGTCGACTTTTCCGGCGGGCTCTGCGCGGCGACCGGTCGTCGGGACATCCGACTCCTTTTCATGAGATCTTCTCCAGGAGAGCGAGATTCACTCGCCCGCAGGTATTGAGCATGTACAGCCGATCCCGTCGCGGGACATCGTTGATGTCCTCGGCTCCGTCCTCGAGCCACCACCACGACGTCATCTTGGCGAGCAAAATCGCCGTGCGGAACCTGCCCAATCCGGATTCGCGCCGGATGTCCCAGCGCGACAACGGTTCTCCGGGATGCGCCAGGAGCACCGCACTGATCTTGGCGAGGTCGCGGTCTTCGCGGCGGCTCATCCACAACCACAATCGATCACGCATGCTGCTCATTGCCCCCAGCATCGTTTTCGTCTGGGTTCTTTTCGTCGTCTTCTTTGTAGAAGGGAGCAGCGATCGTCGTGGACGTAATTTTGCCGACCTGGTAACTGCCTTTGTTTTGACCACATTCGGCGCACAGGTAATACAGCAGCGTCGATTGCTCATCCCACGGCACTGTTGCCGATGCGACGCCGGGCGCTATCTCCCTGGTATTGCCTGTTGCGTTACTGACCGCCGCTCTTGCCGTTTCATCGGACCAGCCCAGCCGCATCAGCACAGTCACCGCCCATTTACCGTTTCCCTCCACCGCGATTCCGGTATCGGCTGGTCGTACGCACACCACGCACTTGCCGTCGCCGACGGCCGGAGGTCGGTGCTGGAGAGGATCGATGCCCTTTTCAGCATCGTTGTTCGAGGTCACGCACGTCCTTTCTCGGGTCGGATTTCTGTGGCGAATTGGGCTCAGGGCTTGCGTCCGACACCGCCGAGGAGCACCAACTTGGTGCGGGGCAGGTTGTCGTCGAGCCAATCCTGTACCGGCACTAGACCGGGTTCGAGCACCTCGAAACCGTCCAGGTAGGCGGCCACCATGTCCGGGGCCCGGAATTGCACCTGCGCCGAGCTGCCGTCGGTATCGCCGGTCGCCTGCGCGACGAACTCCAGGTGTGTTTCGACCGATCCATGGGTGAAGACCAGGATGCTTCCCGGCGCCATCACATCGCGAAGACGTGCGACTATCTCGGCCGGATGCTCATCGTCCATCACAAAATGCAGTACACCGACGATCAGAATCGCCACCGGCTGGTCGAAGTCGATCCGTCCCTCGGTCCGCGCCTTCTCGATGACCTCGTCCGTACGGCGGACATCACCGAGTATCGATGTGACACCAGAGGTTCCGGACAGCAGCGCGTTGGCGTGCACGTAAACGACCGGGTCGTAGTCGATCATCACGACGCGTGCCGAGGGGTCGACCTTCTGCGCTATCTCGTGTACGTAGGGCGAGACCGGGAGGCCGCAACCGATGTCGACGAACTGCCGAATCCCCTGTCGGGCCGCCTCTTCCACGGCGTTGAGCAGGAATTTACGACTGAACCAGGCCGTCGTCTTGGTGTCCGGCGCGACCGCGAGCATTCGCTCGGCGACCCGCTGGTCCACCTCGTAGTTGTCTTTACCGCCGAGCAGGTAGTTGTACACCCGAGCAGCGTTCGGCTTGGATGGATCGAGGCGTACCGGCGCCCGATCGGCCTCAGCCACCGCACCTCGTCGAGGCCGCCTCGTTGGTGATGTGGGCGAGGGTGTCGAAATCGACCCGCCAGTGGTCCTGTGGGGCATCGAGCCAGGTACGAACCGTGTCACCGGGGCCGGGTAGCGCGATCGTCGCTCCGTCCTTCGTGCGTGCCACCGAGTATCTGAAAAACGTGTTGTCCCAACCGTTTTCGCCTGGCGTGGCGTTGACGAGGAACATGACGGCTCTGGTCCGCGGGTACGTGATTGTTGGGGTCCGCAGACTTTGCCGCGCCAACTCCGCGCGGACGGGATCAGCCAATGACTGCAGGATCCGGATCCCGGTGACGGCACCGACACGGAGCACGATCTTGTCGTCGGCGGTTGCCTCAGTGCTGTAGAGGCCGTTGATCTTCCGGTAGCGATCGGCCATCTCCGCTGCGGTAGGCGCTGCGGACAACATTGTTGTCACCGCTTGTTCCCGCTGGATCGGATCGAGTGATCCGCCCTCCGGCGTATCAGCACTACAACCAGCAGGACGACCTCGACGACCAGTAGTGCGGTGGTGATCCAATCTCGCCGCGATGGAGTCCTGTCGGACATGTCTGCATCTCTCCTATTGATATTGCTGCGTAATGGAATTGCTGAATCAGGCGTGCCGCTGACAGTGGGCGGCCATCCGAATGCCGGACGCGTCGTTGACGCACGGCAACGTGTAGACGGTCGGGACTGTGCACCGTCTCGTCGTGATGTCGGAGAGCAGATCGTCGAGACCGCCAGCCAGATCAAGCACCTGCGTCTCGGCAAGGTGAATCTCCGCATTCGTCACAGGAGTCCCGGGGGTGTAGGCGAGGGCGCACCAGATCGCGAGCCGGTCGACTGCCACACCGACGGTCTCGGTGTGGCGACGAGCGCTTCTGGCCGGGACCGGGGTGGCGAGTCTTATGTACCTGTCGATCGCGCGCACCAGGCGGAGCCGATGCACGTCGATCCCGTCGAGGGCACCGTCCTCGCGGGCGAGCCGGGCCGCGTGTAGGGCTCCGAGTTCACCCGCTGCATCCAGCATCGGGTGCTCCGCTGTGGGCAGGCCTCGGATGGTGTGAATCAGTGCTGTCGAGTCCGGAACTTGGGTGGCGCGTATACGGCGAATATCACGTGTCATGGCAGGAACAGCTCCCAATACGGCAGTGTCCGCAACTCGGATGTCACCTGCTCGTCGATGGTCACCCGCGCCGAGCCCCACCGCGCCATGTCGTTCGCGAACTGCTCGGCCGCGACCTTCTCGGCTCGGTAGTGCAAGGCCGAACAGTTCGCGAACTCGACCGTCAGATGCATGTCCATCGCGATCACCGCGCCTGAATCTGAGCCCGGTCACCAGCACCTGTATGGCGCCGCAGTGCATCCGGATCCACTCGTGACCCCGGATCCGCTCGTGCCCAGCGCCTCAGCGGCGTAACCACATCAGCGCAGCAGCGCAAAGCATCCAGCCAACCCTGCGCGACCGCCGTGCTCGACACCACGATTACCCCGGTCGCCAGCGTGGCAACGATCCGGGCGAACTCCGCTCCCGATCGGACCACGATCGGCTTCCCGCCGGTCAGTTCCAGCCCCAGCTCAGCTGCCAGCGCCTCCAGCTCAGCAGCTAGCGTCGTGATGTCGGCCTCCGGCTGATCAGCCCATACGATCGCGGCCGCTGATTCGGAAATCATCGTGCGCCTCCGACCTCGGTGGCTGCCCACTGGAAGCGCAACAGCGAGTCGGCCAGCGCAGACGTCGAAGCCGTGGGTGTCTCCGTGCCCGGATCGCTTTGGCTCGGCTCCACAGTCGCCGGTGACAGCCCCAGCTCACACAGCGTCACCGTGCCGCCTGTCGGCGCCCGGAACCGGGTGGCATTCCCTCCCATCAGGGGGTTGCAAATCTGCCGGAGAGTGGTGCTGATCGGGATGTCGGAGAAGTCGCGGGTCTCGTGTATTTCCACGACCAGCACCGCGGCGCCCGGAGGGCAGATCACCCGAACCGACAGTTTCTCGGTGAGGGTGTCGACGCTTTCGGCCCATCGGCGCTCCGCCGCGCCGACTACCTCGACCATCACCGCATCGACTGCAGAGACCATGTGCCGCAGGCCTGCACGCCCGAGCCGCTGTTCCACTGTCGCGCGCGCGATCGCGGTGGCCGCCCCGAACGGATTCACGCCAAACTCGGCGATCACTCCGGCCGTGCTGCCGTACGGGTCCAGGCCGAGCGGCTGTTGCTCGTCATCGACCCATACGACCTCGCTCCCGTTGATGTCCGAGATACGCCGCCACACAGTCTCTTTCGGCACACCGAATCCCTCCAGGTGCGCCGGAGACGGAATCAGCACATAGCCGCCTCCCGCTGTTTCGAGAGCGGCGATGAGCTGCCACAGCCCCGTCGTCGGCGCTGAGGCTTCCAGCAGGAGATCCAGGGCGATACCGCGCTCCCGCGCCAGCACCGCCACTCGTTCAGCGGCCGCCTGGTCAGACTCGGTCACCAACTTCCAGAGGACCCGCGCCGGGCATCCTCGCTCGCAGAACAACCGCCCGTTGAGACTTCCGCCATACACCGCCGCGACCTCAGCGATCCTTCCCTCAACTGCGGCGATCCTCGCGGGCTCAATCAACGGAATCCGCAGGTATCCGAACACCGGCGTCATCGCCTCCTCCCGACCAGCACATCGAGCAACGCCCGCATCGGCGACAGCCGCGGCCCAGCCGGGTCGACTGTCCGCATCGGAGTGCTCAACACCAAAGGCAACTCAGATGGGTCGCAGGGAAGATCAAGGAGAAACACCGCTTCTCGGAGCGACAGTCCGACCAGCCTCAGCCGCTCCCATGCCTCGATCCAGATCGGATCGTCGAGCGGATACCGGTTGTGCCCATCACCGATCGCCTCCGCGAACTGAACAGCACCAAGAGCCTGAGGCTCGGTGAGCGTTCGACCTCGAAGGCGACCTTTGATCACCCATCGGCCCTCGCCCACCCACACCGCAGAGACACCGGAGCGATCGCTTGCCATGCGAGTTCGAGTGATCGCAACTGTCATCACACGGCCCGCCTCTCGTGCTGGCCTCTGCACCCGCGCGATGTCCATCTTTGTGCCCACAGCCATAAACCCGCCTCATGCTGGGAGTTCTCGCCAGGTCACTCCCCGCCGCTATGGAAGACGTGACCTCGGTCATATGAGCTAGTCTCCTACGAGGTACTATCAGAGCGCAAGCAATCGAATGAACGTCGTTCAAAATATTGAACTCAGCACTGCCCGCAGGGCAGTGCTGACCTTCTTGTCTGCAATCATTTGAAGGTGTTCAATTGAGCGACAGGTATTTGAGCGATTGGAGACGCATGTCCGTCAATGTCGGCGAGGCAGTTCTGCGGCGCCACATTGGACGTCGCCTGGCCGAACTGCGCGAGGCCGCTGGTCTCACGCAGAAGCAGGCAGCAATCGCGGTACAGAAGGGCGTGTCCACCATCAGCCGCATGGAGGAAGGCAACCTCGGCGTCCGATTCCGCGACATAGACGTCCGAGAGATTCTTCGCGCCTACTCAGCTCGCCCCGAGGAGACCGAGCGACTGCTCGCCTACACCCAGGCGACCCGAAATGGCAGGACGAAGCAGTGGTGGGAAAGCTTCGCGGAGGACATGCCCGAGTGGTTCAGCCTGTTCGTGATCTTGGAAGACAGCGCGGAATCCATCCGGGAGTACGAATCTGAGCTCATCCCCGGCCTACTGCAGACCCGCCAGTACTGCGAAGAACTCGCCCGCACGCCCGCCGGACTACTGGATTGCTCGGAAGTCGAACAGCGGGTTCAGATCCGCCTCGAGCGTCAAGCCGTGTTGTCCCGCGCCCAGAACGCACCTCGCCTCGACGCGATCCTCAACGAGGCCGTCCTCGAGCGGATAGTCGGCGGGCCGGAAGTGATGTACCACCAGCTCAACCACTTGCTGAAGATCTCCAGCCAGGACAACGTCACTGTCCGCATCGTCCCCTACTCCGTTGGCGTTCACGGCGGGATGGCAGCTTCGTCGTTCATCCTGCTCAGCTTCCCGACCGGCTCGAATGGCGAGCCTTTCGAGCCACCGATCGCGTACGTCGACACCCTCACGGACTCGATGTACCTGAACAAGCCCGACGAGTTCCACAGCTACGAACGCGCCTGGAACGACCTCGACCAGAAGGCGCTGAGCCCCGAGGTGTCGCGGCAACTCATCATCTCTGCAATGGAAGGACTCCAACGATGACTATCGGCGTCTGGCGTAAAGCCACCCGCAGCAACAACAGCGGTGCCTGCGTCGAGGTCCTGGAGGGCATCAGCTCGGTGTCGATCCGGGACAGCAAGTACTTGCGCAACCCACTCAATGACCCCGCCGCCGAACCAATCATCACTGTTACCAAGGCCGAGTGGTCGGCATTCGTCGACGAGATCGCCGGACGTACGGCGCTCAGGCCAGCTCACCTGCGGGCCAGCGCAGCCAGTGACGGCACAATGCAGTTGACTCACTCAAACGTGGTCTTGACCTACACCCCCGCCGAATGGGAGGCATTCGCCGACGGCGTCCGCTGCGGCGAATTCAACTTCACCGCCCCAGCCGTGGCATAACAACAACAATGTAGGGTCCGGAAATAGTGGCGGAATCTCAGAATGTCTGGCGGTGAGGTGTCGGCTCGCCGAGACTTCGCAGGTCAGGACGTTCGACGCTCCGTCCGGTGGCATTCGAACAACGAAGAAGTGCCACCGTTTTGAGACTGGAGACGATGGCGGCGGCCTGAGACTAGATCAAAAGCCGCAGGTCACAGCGTCGTGAAATGCCATGACTTTCCGGACCCTACAAACAACAGTCTGACGACCACCAACGAGCGCGATTCCGCGATTGGCGGCCTACCAGTAGAGGTGGGCCGCCAATTTCATTCGCTCGCGTTGCTTGACCCCAATCGGAGCCGGTACGCCAGCCAGACATCACATCTATTTCTTGCCGGAGTCCCTGCGCGCCGCCGGAAGCTGGAAGGCCTCCAGCGCCGACAGGAGCTTGCCAGCCATGTTCTCCAGCTGCGCTGGCGAAATGGACTTGCCGAACGCCGCCGCATCGAGCAACTGGCGCCGCACTTCACCGATCTGCCTCTCGGCAAAACCTACGGGCGCTGACTCTGGCACAGCTGGACCATACCTGACTTCGAACAAACTTTCGACGTGCAGGTCGGCTGACTGCTCAGCGTCTGCGGCTTCGTCGTCGTAGCTCGGCTCGGCACCTTCAATGACGTGACGACGACGGGGCCAAGCCGCCCCAGCAGCGTATTCCGCGACCATTCTGCTCCATGCCCACATCCTCGGGCCCCCTCCTGATTTGAAGCCAAGGCAGCATCTCGCGGTCGGCTCGACTCGCCCGGATATCGAAGCTATGAAGCGAAGATTCAGGCAAATGCATTCCGATGCGCTCTGCGCTGCAGTCATGTGACCGCGATCAGATTGCCCGACAGACGAACCGACCTGCGAGCCGCTGACGACGCTCGACCTCGTCAGTCAGTGCAGGCGTCGTAACTGATCGCCGCAGGAAGCGCGATGGCGCTTCCGGTAGCGCCAATCGCGTTCGACAGATTCAACGCGTTCTGACGGGCTATTTCGCGCGTCGGGCCCTCGGCCCACTGATAACGGTCACCGCGCGTAGCAGCGGCCACGCACCCGTTGCTCCACGTAACCAGGTCGCACACCGCGTCTGCGTTGCCAGTACTTTCGCCGCACCTGGCCGCGGCGGCCTGCCTGGCGACCTCGGGGGAATCGGCAACGGATCCGTAGAAGGTCGACACACCGAACGGGGTGGAGGATTTCTCCACCGCGACCGCACCGAACTGACGCCCCTCGGCATGTGCCGTCCCGGCACCGACGACAGTGAGCGACGCAGCTCCAGCGAGCAGGGCAAGGGTGAGCTTTCGAGTCAGAGACATGACAATTCTTTCCTGAATTCGACTACCGCGACCAAGGCGAACCCTTCGGATCCGCCCCATGTACCTCGCAGCCGAAACCAGCGGCACAGGGGGAAGGTCCGCTGTGTTCCGGCGGCGCGTTAGAGCGCTCAGATATGGATCAGAAATCCACGGTCACATCGCCGATGCGACGCTGTCCGTTCACGACACCTCTCCCTCCCGGCGGAGTGTCAGACCTCGGTAGATCGGCACCCCAAAGCTACTCCAGAGGAAACATATGTGAAGTAGATAGGAATGTCAAAGGAAGTTAATAGGAAGATCATAGGAAGAGAGTGGGAGTCGGGGCCTCCTTGCAACTCCTTGCAACTCACTATCGAGCAGCTGACTCCACGGCCCGCAGCCGGTGCCGACTTCACTCTCGGGCCGGGTTCGGCACCGCGACCTACGTTGCGGCGCAGCTACGCTCATCGATCTCGGACCGGCTCAACGGCCCACAACGTTTGGATGGGCTTCCCCGGATCAGGGCATGCGGTAGATCTGGTGGCGGTCAGCGAGGGTGCTTACAACACAACGGGATTCAGTCTTGTCGATGCGCTGACTGGTGGGCGCGGTCGGCCAGGTCTTGAGCGGCTCGCCATAGTCGCGCAAGCGTGTCTATATCCGGCACGTGGTAGTGGCTCAATGGCGGAATCCCGGCCCGGTGTGCTCCGCCGATCGCGACGAGTCGCCACGACGCAGAAGCAAGTTCCAGGACGTTACGCAACGCCTCCCGACCGGATTCGGAGGGCTCGCTGTCCTCGATCAGTTGATCGAGGTCTTCAGGCAGCGGCACCGCCCATCGGCCGACGATGGCCGCCGCGTCCATAATCTCCACACGGCGGCGATGCAGCCGCTCAGCAGTCGAGGATCCGCGGCGATCGCGGCGGCGCAAGCGCAGAACGACCCCTGGTGTCGCCGCGGTCAGGTCCCGCCACACCGGATCCAGTCGGCGCAGCGCACGCGAGTCTCGGTCCAGGCGCAGCAGTTGCACCGCAGCCCGCACCAAGGACAGGACCAGCACCCAATCCGCAAGCCGAGTCCGCATCAGAACGTCGGTCTCTGGCGATTACGTCGCCGCATGCCCTTCGTGCGGCCCCCGGTCAGGATCATTGTCGCCAGCAGCTCGGCTTCATACTCCGCAAGGGTGGCGTATGCATTCCCCCGAGTACCCCGCCCCACCGACCCAATCGAACCGATCCCCCGCCCGACGTCCACGCCGGCCAGCAGCGCCGCGAGCTCGCCCGGCGAGGTCCCGCTTCCGTGCTCGAGCAGCATATGGGCTATTTCGTGTGCGACCACGTGCTGCTCCATCGTCGGATCCGCTGTCCGGCGATGCAGGACGATGTCGTCATGCTGACGGGCCAGCCACAGCCCGCACAGCCCTGGCGGAGCCATCTCCGGCAGCGGTGATCGCAGGATCCTGCGCCCCCGGATCCGCTCTACCGAAGTGACGAGATCGTCGACGGTCCAGTCTGTCCCCCGCAGTTGAAGTCTGTCGACGTGCGAGGCCAGTCGCGAACGTCTCGATGGCTGTCGTCGGAGTCGGCTGGACAGCCTCGGAATCGTGAAGCTGCCCGCAACTCCTGGCGGTCTCGTGCGATCGGTGAGTTGGACTTTCACAGCAACGCCTCTTTTGCGGGTTGGACCTTTCCGGCCGCCATCAACTCCAGGTAGGCAGCGGCTTTCCGGCCGCACTCAGCGCGGCGGCATGACCGGTGCAGGCAGGCCTCACGCCGTGCCTCCAGGAGTGTGAGTGCCCGATCTGGGGCGGTGTGGCTCAAAAACTGCGGCAGCACATCTTTGTATGCTGCGGCTCGCGACTCGACATGTGTGCTCGGACGGGGTGCGGCTGTCGGGGCCACCGATACCATGACGGCGACGACGGCGAGCACTGGGCTGATTGCCACAGCGATCGTGCACACCATCTCCCATCCCGACATCGCGATCACCGCCCTCCCGGACGCCGGTCGTTGGGGCGAAGCGGTTGGGAGCCGCTGCATGTGGTCCTCATGGCATCGGCGGTGTCAGGAGCGCTGCGCCACCGATGGTGGAGGGCCACAGTTGCTCTTGTGGTGACATTGTCGCGACGGGACACACTCGGCATACCCTCTCCAGGCAGTCATGTCCCGCCATGTCGGACAGGTGCCGTCGCTCGGGCACTACCACCGCGTCGGCGCCCTCGAGGCGTACCTGTTCGAGCAGAAGCCTGATCGGATCGGTGCGCTTGTCGAACCCCGGCTGCAGGCGCAGCAGTGTGACCATCCGCCACTGGTGTCGGCGGGCCATCGCCCACATCGCCGTCTCCTCTACCTCGGCGACCATCCGTGCGAACTCCCGATTCCCGGGTACGCGGAGGTCCGTACGTCGAAGGCCGACAACGACCGGGTGCGCGCTGTGTGTCGCTAACGCACTTGTCGGGAATGGCTCCCGTGGGAGACCCGAACCTGACCGGATCGGCTTGGTCTCCTGCCTCTCGCAGGGACCATGCTCGATGAGCACACAATGCCCGCCGCCGACGTTGTCGGTGATCAGTTCTGCGCCCACAGGAGGAACGTGATGGCGGGTTTGGGCGATCACGTCAGCACTGCCTTGAGCTTCGTGAGGAGCGCCTCCTGACCGGTTGATCGGTGGCATCGTCGGACGAGATGCAGGTTCGGTTGCACCAAACACAACGTGTCCTCACGCGAATCGCCGTACACGTTGTGGACCTCAGCGTTATCGGAGATGATCGCGCCGGCAGGAGCCGCAGCACTTAGTTCTCGAGGAGTGATCACCTTCACTCGCACCCGATCACCGAAACTGTGCGTCACCCGCGCGGCTAAAGTCCCAAGTTCTGACGTCGAGTTCGGATCGCTCTGGAATGCCAGCAATGTGTAGGACTCATCGACCAAGTCATGAACCCACGTATCATCCGCCGGACTGGTCGTTAGGCGAATATTAGGCGCGATGCTGCCGGAGGCAAGACCTTCCAGTGGCGTGAGACCCGATGTCTGGAAAACATCGTGGCTGTAGATTTGGGAAAGACCGGAAATTCTGCCAACTATCTCACTTCGACCGGTCAATTCGACGGCCGTCTTGTGGCGATCCTGGTGCGACTTGTTGTGCTCCATGATTATCCCGTGGAGGTGGCGTGCAGTTGCACCCGCGTCCATTGCGGCCAAGCGCCGGTTCTGCGCATAATTGTCGAGGAGAGACGGCTGAGCTTGGCCTTTGGCAACCATCGCCAACATCCAACCCAGGTCGTCCCCGTCCTCCCCGGCTTTGTTCATGCCCATGCCACCAGCAATCGAATGGCAGTGAGCCGCATCTCCACCAAGTAATACGTCCCCAACTCGAAAGTGGGTCGCGACGCGATGTGCGATCGTGAAATCGCTCGCCAAGCCCGATTTGCCCAGCGTGACCCGCCCACCGAATTGCCTGTCAAGAGCAACCTGGAACGTCTCGCGCGTGGTTGCGGCTCTGGGGCCGTCGCCGCCGCGCTCGCTGATGATGATCCGGTAAATCTCGCCGATTTCCGGATCATCAGGGAGTCTGGCGATGAAAAGCAGCCCGGCATCGCTCATGAAGTAATTGATGCTGTTGGGAGCGAACGTATATCCGTACAGCCGTGCGTCGATCATTCGCTGGTAGCTGGGGAACTCGTCGCCCTCGAACGGGATCTGCAACAGACGGCGCACGATGCTACGCACTCCATCACAGCCCACCAGCCAATCTGGCCGAGCCACCCTCACACCGCCATCGGTGCCGACCAGGGTCGCGGTTGTACCACGATCCTCATCCGTTTCAAGGTCCACGAGCCGGGTCCCCCATTGAACTCGACACCCGTACTTCAGGGCGAGCTCCTTGCGCAGGATTCTTTCGATCGTTGCCTGGCGGGACACGAGCACATGCGGGTACCTGGTGCCATACAGTTGCGTGAAATCCATCCGCAGGACGGAAGCGTCGTTCGGGAAGTGATAGTCCATTGAGGAGACGGGAATACCCTCGACCTTGAGCTGATCGGCAATCCCGTCATTCGCCAGACGCTGAAGTAGGGCCGCATGAGCGGTAATCGCTTTCGGGGCTGACGAAGGTTCTGGTCGCTTGTCGACCACCTCGCACTCGACGCCTCGGCGCAGCAGTCCGCGGGCTGTCATTAGACCGCCAAGGCCGCCACCGACGACGATTATCGGGTCACGTGAAGTGGAAGCACGAGACATGGGAAAACCCTTCCTGCACGCCGGAGTATCGTCCGGCAAAAACGGTGCGGAATATAGACGGGATGCCGTCGAGGAATAATTGATCCGCCGTGGCGACGATCAATGCGGTAATACGCTCTGCTCCATAAGCTGCTATTCAGGTTAGTTCAGCAGATGGAAGGAGAATTTGCACTGAGTCAAAGTGTGGGTGGCTAGGTAAGGACCTTCTGCATGTACCCTCGGCTGTCGTTGCATGGATAGGTTTGTGTCGACAACCGAGATGCTCCCACGTCCTACTCATGTGTGGAATAGGGAGTGCTTATGGGGTCCCTATAGACGCATCCCTATGAGCTGTGTGCGGGCAAGACCGGTCACCCAGCAGGCGGGAAAGAAGGTTTGTCCTCGACTTCGAGCGAGGGATGAAAGGTGAAAAAGGGCGGCCGGGAACGCCAATTGAGATCGGGCCAGTAAGGAGCGTGCGCGGGAAGCCCGGCACCACTCTCCGCACTTCGGCCCTATGGATGACTTCGACGATCCGGATGCCGGATCCGCTCGCGTCGTTCATCGGTCTTGCCGCAGCGGCTCGTCGCCGGGGCAGGCGTAGCGATTTGAACCAGATGGCTATGGTTGACCTGTGAAAACCGCGTCTTGCTGGCCTTGGCCCCAGTCGTCAGGTGTTGTCGGCAAGGTCCTGGTGAAGGACGTCCGCTGGGACGTGCTTTGCGATATCCGCCCCTTTCTCGATGTCTAGTTTCGTGCGTATGTCCGCGACTTGCGTGTCGTAGGTTTTGGGAGAGACCCCTCGGGCGGAAGCGATCTCGGCCCTCTTCTGCCCCTTCGCGATCCTGATCGCGACGTCTTGTTCGGACTCGGACAAGCTGTCCCAGCCCCCATCCGGTAGGTGCAGTGTTCCCAGGGCATACTGCTGCGCCTCGTTGTGTTCGGGACGCAGGCGGGTGCCTCGCTTCTTTGCTGCGTCGAAGACGGCTGGCCCGAGCACCCGGCGAGCGACGTCGGTAGCGTTACGGGACTGCGTGGCGAATGCGCCCATTTCGCCGATTTGTGTGCCGACCCCAGGCCCTGATCGTAGTGTTTCGAGTCCACCGGCGAGGATAGCGATTTCGCGGGCTCTTGCCGTGGTGACCCTGTTGCCGTCGTGGCTGTGTGAGTCCGTGCTGTGCGCTGTGGTGATGAGTTTCGCCAGCGTCCATGTCCGCAGTTCCACCGACCACATAGCGCCCCATAGGTCGCCGATGGACAGCTGGTATTTCAGTGATCGCCGCAGGACGGTCAATGCTTCTTCAGGCTTGTCGTTCTTGTTCAGGGCGAGGGCCCAACTGAACTCAGCCCACGATTTCGCCGACCGCGCTTTCGCGGCGGTGGCGCTTTCGTAGCAGCGGCGTGCGATCGTGTCAGCCTGTTTCGGTGTTCCGATCAGACCGGCCGCCAGACCAGCGAACATGGCGGCCATCATGGCCGAGCCGTGGTCGCCCAGTGCGTGGAATTTGTCGCAGGCCCGCTCCAGGATTTCGATGGCTCTCGGGTTGCTGTTCGCCATGAACTCCGCTGTGCCCTTTGCCAATTCGGCGGCGGCGGACAGGCCGAAGTCAATTTCGGGGTGGCTACGCCATTCAGCTCTGGTTTTTGAGTCGGGGATGCGGAGCTCGACGGACTCGTCGAGTAGCCGTCTGGCGTCTGCTGCCTCGCCCTGACGCAGGGCAAGCCACGCGCTGTATGCCAAGGCATCGATCTGGAGTTCAGTGGACTCTGGCGCCATGGTCTTCGCTGCGTTCAAGCAGCGCTCGATCCATCGCCGTGCATCGCGGATTGATCCCAACATGAAGGGCGCTCGCAGCTTGATCAGTCCGATAATGATCTCTAGCCCGGCGCCAGCCTGACCTGGCACCTTGATGCTCGTCTTGAGGGCGGCGATGATGTTGTCCCACGCTGCGCGAGCCCAGTCCATCAATCCCTGCTCTTGGTCGCTGAACCAGTGGTTGCCTGCGTCGACGACCTTGTTTTGGTAGTAGTGCAGGTGCCGTATGTCCATGCGGGTCCGCTCGCCGTCGCCGCTTTCGGCAAGTCGCCGTCGCGCGAACACCCGCAAGCTCTCCGGCAGGGAGTACCGCACCGTCGTCGCGGTGCGGTGCACTGTGACCATCGACCGATCAACCAAGCGTTCGAGCAGGGCTTCGACGTCGTGGCGAGCCAGAACGGCACCTGCGTCGTCGATTGGGTCGTCGCCGCAAACGGCTTTGATCGCGTCGAACTCGGCTCCGCCCATCACGACGTTGGTGTTGTCGTAGGGGTTAATGTCGAAGCTGGAGGCGAACACGGCCATCCGATCGAAGAGCAACTTTTCGGGGTCGCTGCACAAGTCGTAGGACGAGTCGATGGCCTCCTTGACTGATCGATGCCTGGGCGCGGCGCCCACGCGAGGCCCAAATCGCCAGTCCAGTCGAGCATCGTCATCGTCACCGGTGAGTCCGTCCAGGATCATGCGCGGCACCTGTTGCCACAATCGCCCAGCCATCAATTCGATGTCGAGAGGAAGGTTTTCGATGTGGCGGCAGATCTCGGCGACGACGGATTCGTCCTCATCGCTGATCGGATGACCGATAGCGGCTGCACGCTGTTTGAACAAAGCCACGGCGTCGTGGCTCGCCAGCTGGCGCACACCGACCAGGTGTTCGTGGATCCAGCCGACCGGTTCGCGGCTGGTGGCGACGATGGTCAGTCCCGGCACCGCCTCGAGCAGTGAATTGATCAGAGGCCGGGCTCCTCCTTCGAGAACGGGCTCACAGTTATCGAGAACAAGCACGGTGTGCTGGGGCGAAGTGCTGCCAGGCTGGGACAGGGTGTCGACCAATGCAGGCCAATCGGGTCGCTTCGAGTGGTCAGCCCTGATCACCTGCCGGGCGATTTCCTCCACGACCTCACCGACGCCCGAGCCCGGCGTGAGCTCTGCCAATCTAGCCCAGAACAGCCGTGTGCTCTTGTCGGCCATACCGAATCGGCTGACAGCCGCAGTGAGCAAAACCGTTTTGCCGATCCCGCCCCGACCGACGAGGGTGATCAGGCGGCACGATTCGCTCAGAAGGAGCCGCACAATGTCGTCCAGCTCGCGGTCACGACCGACCAACCTGTGAGTGGGCGTCGGCACTACGCCCATCGTCCCCGCCCTGTCCTCGTACACACATGGGACTATATAGCGCTCTCGGGCGCTCCTGCAGAATGCGAGACATTCTTTGTGCCGCATACTGATCCATTCGGCATCGCCTCGAACTCATCGGCGTCACCGTAGGGACCTCGTAGGGAGTTCCTAATTTCCATTCTCCCGGCGTAGGGGTTCCCTATTTCCGTCCGGTCCGGCCATAGGGACGCCATAGGGAGTCCCTATTCCGCTCGTCGTCGATGTCGTGGAGTGTCGGTACTGATTTCTTGGAGAGCGCCACGTGCTGATCGTTTTTGCTTGACGTCAGCGAATTCTGTTCCATCGACTGGAGTTAACGTCTTTGACCACGCCTGCTTCGGGAACTTGCCCGGTTCTTCATGGATCGCCCACCGATGGCACCGACGAGCCCCGATATCCGCTGTATGCCCCCGCGTTCTGCGCCGACCCGCACCGCGCCTACAGTGACCTGCGCGGACGGTACGGGTCGCTGGCTCCGATCGAGTTGTCACCTGGTGTCCCTGCGACTTTGGTGCTTGGGTATAGCACGGCATTGGAGATCCTGCGCGACCCGGACCATTTCCCTGCTGATCCACGCAGCTGGCAGGAGACTGTTCCCGAGGACTGTCCCGTCCTGCCGATGATGCGGTGGTTTCCGGCTGCGCGCTACAGCGACGGACCCCCGCACACCCGCTATCGGCAGGCATCCGTTGCCAGCCTCGACGGGACCAATCTGCACGCGCTCGGTCACACCGTCGGCCAAATCGCCGAACCGCTGATCGAGGCCTTCGGCGAGGCCGGTTCCGCCGAGTTGGTGTCTCAGTACGCATTCCCGCTCGTCTGCGGTGTCCTCAACCAGCTGGTCGGCTGCTCAGAAGAGTTGGGGCACAGGGTCGCTCGCGGGATGGCCGCGCGCTTCGATGGTTCGGTCGATGCCGCTTGGGGCATGAAGACGATCAAAGAGGCGCTGATGGAGCTGATCGCGCTCAAGCGCGCGGAGCCCGGCGACGACATCACATCGCGACTGGCGAAGCACCCGGCTGGCCTGGACGACGTCGAGATGTTCGCTCAGCTGATGAGCTTCTACGGTGCGGGCAGCGAGGCACAAGGTAACTTGATCATCAACGCCGTGCGGTTGATGCTCACCGATGACCGATTCGGCGGCGCGTTGGTGGGTGGCACCCTGGACCCGCGCGACGCGCTCGACGAGGTTTTGTTCAACGACCCGCCGATGGCGAACTTCTGCATGAAGTACCCGAGGCAACCGATCCTGAAGAATGGCATCTGGCTGCCGAAGGATCAGCCGGTAGTGATCAGCCTTGCGGCCTGCAACAACGATCCCAAAATCTTCGGTGAGGATCGCGTCGGCAATCGCTCGCATCTGGCGTGGAGCGTTGAGAATCATGCTTGTCCTGCCCGCCGTGTGGCATATCTGACCGTGGAGACCGCCATCATCCAGCTGCTGGACATGGTGCCCGAGATGCGCTTGGCCGTCCCGGAGCACGAGTTGGAGTGGCGTCCGGGGCCGTTCCATCGCGCGCTGACGAAACTGCCAGTCACACTCCGCCGTTGAAACAGAGTCATGTGATGAGCCCTCACATTGTGCGATCGGTGTGCCCGCCAGCCAGACCGGCCAGCGCTGGGGAAGTGACTCGCGAAGCGAACCTCGTTACTGCGCGCTTCATCACGGACCTGAGTGCTTGCGCCACACGGGGTTTCCCGACCCGGGCGGCGCTGCTGGACAAGTTCGTTCGCGGACCTGCTCACGCGAGGCGACGACCAACGCGTTGGTCTGTTGTCGGGATTGCGGTGCGGCTCGACTTTCCGCGATCGCGTGCGCTTTCCCGGGGCCGGGTCAGCTCGACTGGCCACCAGGCACCACCGATTGCGAACTTCATCGCGAGGACTATAGTTCTGGACCGACCTGACGAGAGGCGCGCGCATGAATCAGTATGTCGCTGAGGCGATTTCATGGACCAGACCGCTCAACGCGATGGTCCGCGTCCACGGTGAAACGCGCGATTCAACGCTATCCGTCGGCCTATCGACCCGAACGCAGAAGAGAAAAGGCGTCGCCGATACCAGCGTCGACCAGGTGTCTGTTTCTTCCAGTCGGCGCATGTAATTCGAATCTGCATCCGCTATCGCGATCCGCGTCCTCATTCAATCCATTTGGAGCCACGTTTTGACCTCGCAGTCGTCCCCGGCCCACCCGACCGCTCCCGCCCATCAAGCGTCCCACCGCTTTCCGATGTACGACCCCAATTTCGCCGCCGACCCGCATGTCGCCTACGCCGAGATGCGGCGCCGTTATCATCCTTCGCTGGTTCCGGTTGATCTGGACCCAAATGTGCGGGCCACTCTGGTGATTAGCCACGCGACCGCGGTGCGAATTCTCAACGATCCCGAACACTTCCCGTCGGATCCCCGAGAATGGCAGACCACCGTTCCGCAGGATACGCCCGTCCGGGCGATGATGGCCTATTTCCCCGCAGCGCGGTACAACACCGGTGCCGCACACACGCGCTATCGAGATGCCTCCGTCGCAAGCATCGACGGAGTCGACACGAACAACATAAACACGCTGGTCGAGGACATCGCTATCCCGCTGATCAACAAGTTCTGCGGCAAAGGTACAGCCGATCTGATGGCCGACTACGCATTCGGCCTGGTATTGGGGGTCCTCAACCGGATATGCGGTTGCCCGGAGGAGATCGGGGAGCGGGTCGCGACCGGCATGGCGGCACGTTTCGATCAGCGCAGTACGCTCACAGCTCAGCAGGGCATGGCGATGATCAAAGAAGCCCTGATGGAGTTGATCGCGCGCAAGCGCGCCGAGCCCGGCGACGACGCCACCTCGCGACTGGTCACCCATCCCAGCGCGCTCGACGATGTCGAGGTATTCGCCAATTTGATGAGCTTTTACGGTGCCGGTTTCGAACTGGAACGTAATCTCATCACCAACACACTGGAGCTGATGCTCCGCGATGACCGGTACGGAGCGTTCGGCGGCGACTACGGCCGGAACCTGTCGACTTTGACAGCCCTCGACGAGGTCTTGTTCAACGACCCGCCGATGGCGAACTTCTGCTTCCGATATCCGAACCGGCCGGTCATGGTCGACGGAGTCCTTTTGCAGCCACACGAGCCGGTCGTTGTCAGCCTGGCTGCCTGCAACAACGACCCGGCGATCCGCGTCGAGGTCGACCCTGGCGGCAGTCACATCGGCAACCGGTCACACGTGGCGTTTGGGGGCGGACCACACGAGTGCCCAGCAAAGCCCCTGGCGTACGAGATCGCCCAGCATGCCATCGATCAACTATTCGCCGCGGTGCCCGACATGACGTCACTTCTGCCCGCAGATCAACTGGAATGGCGGCCGGGGCCGTTCCACAGGGCCCTCAAGGAATTTCGGGTCGTTTTCGTCAAACTGCCTCCGATGCTTATGAGGTAGCCACTCCTCATCAAGCGCCGAAGCCGACTCGCGGTCCTTATCCATGTCTATGGTCGCGAGTCGCTACCACCATGCATTCACGCGGAATTCGTTGTGCCACAAGGAAAAACGAAACCGAAGCTTTGCCCAATAGACAACCAAGACCTCCGTCCTTGTGTCATGATGATCATCGAATATCGTTCGCGGGAACTCGCTTGAAAGGGGGAACGGGATCGGCTTCAAGGCTGACCCCGGACTGCCGAATGCTGAACTCCATCGTCGGGAAAAAGCTGCGCCTGTACTTGCCCAATGGCTGGGTATTCGAACCCTGGATCACCGGCCCCGATTACATCGAATACACGCTGACCGCGGGTCCTCACGAAGGACGCCACGCCATCCAGAAACCTACGTACCGTCGACTGGCAGACAACGTCGAGTTCCTCGGCTGGTACGAGGAGACCGGAACTGTCGTGACCCTCACCTGGTTCCTCGGACCCCAGACAGTGGCCCGCTACGCGGCGGTGCCTAAATGGCTGGCCGATGTCGACATGTCCATAAGCGCAGGTGACAATCAAGACCCGGAGTTCCGCGAGGAGATGGCGCGGCGCGCCGCAATCGGACCAGACATGCCCCGGCACATTTACGCGGACCACGGCTACTTCGTCGAACTCGAAGAAAAATAGACCGCACGAGACGGTGCAGCTGTACACAGCAGCCCGCCGAATATGCCGACCTCCGTGATGTCGGCTGCGCGACCGCATCACCTTCGGTCGCGATATTCGAAGATGGTGCCACCGGGTTTTCCGCTTCCCGGTGGCATCGTCACCTCGAACGAAGAACCGAGCACCGGCCCGCACGCCTAGCCGGCCAGAACGATGGCGTACCAGATCGTAAGGACGCGATCGATTACCTGCTCGAGAGGGTGACAGGTATGCACGGGCAACCGAGTAGAACCGCGATGTTTGCAGCGCGCGTGAGAGCCGACCACCAGGAGGATGCGCCTCGGATCTTCACCGATCCACTTGCCCCGCGGATCGTGGGCGAATCCGTCGCTTCTACTGAATTCGACCAGGGCCAAGCTGAAGATCTCGTGCGTGAGCGAAGACTGTGGATCGCGGCACGCTCCCGATTCGCCGACGACGCCGTCGCGGCCGCAATCACGGCAGGCACCGATCAGGTAGTAATCCTCGGCGCGGGACTGGACACAACCGCCTACCGCCAATCCAGCACACACGTAAGATTCTTCGAGGTCGATCATCCCGCCACCCAGGAGTGGAAGCGGCGTCGATTGGCTCACGCCGGGATCACGATCCCGGCGACGCTGACCTTCGCGCCCGTCGATTTCGAGCAGCCCACGCTCGCTGTCACATTGGCGCAGGCAGGCCTCGACCGCACCCGGCGAACCCTGTTCATTTGGCTCGGCGTCGCCGTGTACCTGACCCGAAGATCGGTCCGCGCCACTCTCAGCGACATCGCCAGCGGCCACGCGGAACTGGTGTGCGACTACTTCTATCCACTCGATTCGGATCGAGGCGATCCGACTGCCATACAACTACAGAACCGCGCGAAACTGGTCGCACGCGCCGGTGAACCATGGCGCAGCTTCTTCACAGCGGACGAATTCCGAACCATGCTGCAGTCCTGCGGCTTCCAGCAGATCGAAGACCAATCAATCACCGCGCTGTTGGCTACCTATGGTGTTCGGATTTCTCGCTCACCCGACTCAGGGCCACACCTGATCCACGCCTGCACGGTGTGACCTCGCCATGCGTGTCGACGGTAAACGAATCTGGTTACGCACGAAGCGTTTCCGATCAGGGTGATCGCGACAGTTGATGTCACGTGACGATTTTCGATCGGCCTTGGTATCGATGTTGCCGTCGTGACAGCACGGCCGTTCAACCGGTCCGATGCAGGCGCGGACGGGCTTCGGGTGAGTGCTGGTCGACTTCGATCCAATGCACGCCGGTGCCGTCACCGCGCAGGTTGAGGTGAGCCGTGTGCGATGGACCTGCCCGCTCGGATACTCGTACTTCGAGGTGGATCTCACGCAACAGTCCGCGCCCCGTGTCGAGGCCGCTGTATCCGATCGGGCGCGCGGTGACCTGCAGATCCGGCCGGATACCCCGGACACGGCCGGAGGTGACCACGACCCAGACGCATTTCTTGTTGCGGACCGTGGCCTGTACCGGCCGCACTTGCGATGGTGTCGTGGTGAGTTCGTCGAGGTCCAGAACCACCATGTCGAGGTCATCGGCCAAAGTGGAGACGATACTGAGAGCGTCCGGACCCGGATTTCGGACGTGGAAGAGCCGATCCAGCCGCGCACCCATCTCATGCGCGGCGAGGAAACCGAACCTCGCGCCGCCTACGATCGCCGCGGACTTCCCGGCGGCGGTGGCCGCCGCGACCAGGGCGGTGAGGACACTTCCGCGTGTGCATCCGACTGTCGTGCCGCGGACCAGTCCCCCAGCGGGCAACAGCGCGCCCAGAGGCCCAGGGACCGTGAGCACGTCGAGTGCGGGCACCCCGGCCGCGTCTGCGGCATCGACGCGGCCGGTGACCGCGTTCATCCGCTTGCGCAGTATCGCCAGCTGTGTGGCGCGGTCTTCGCCCGCGAGGTCCTGATCGAGACCGCCGCGCCGCTCGGTGGTGGTCACCCACCGGCCATCGGCATCGAACACATGTTCTAAGCCTAGCGTGATCGGCGGAAATCCGTCACGCATCGGCTGGTGGTGTGGCTGTTCACCGTCACTTGTTCGGGCTATCTGTCACCACGATCACGCCGTGCTCACCCCGGCAACTGCGGTTCGCCGTGATCCGGCTCGGGGGTGGGTGCATTCTCGGCTGTGGCGCCCAGCCGAAGCCGTCGCATTGCGACGTCGACGGTATCGCCTGCACCCCAGCCGATTTCGTCGCCGTCGCGGCTATGCGCCGTGGCGAGGTAGCCGGGACCGACCGGCACGCCGGTCACGCCGCTGTCGGTGTTGACCGCCTCCGGTGGGCCGGGGGCGAACCGCAGGACGACGGTGCCGCCGTCCTCACGCAGCCACTGGTCGAGGGCGAGGTGATCAACCGGTGGCCGTGCGCCGGGGCCGTGCGTGGGTGACATGCTCGTCTCTCCTGTCCCCCCGGCGAGTCGGCACCCGGCGCCGGGCCGGGGATGGCGGATCGCATCGACCACCGCGGATCCGGCATCGGTGGATCGGCCCATCTGAGTCAGTGGCGCGTCCAGGCCTGCCCCGTTGATGGCGAACATCTCGTCGATTCTCGCATCCGAGTTCGCGGCGAATGTTTCATCATCGGAACGATATGGGGCGCAGTCAGATTCGGCCGTCGCGGACCAGCCGCATCAGCGCATCGAGCCCGACTTCCTCATCGGAGGCGGCCATCAGTTTCTCGATCGTCTGCTGCGACAGCGTGCCACACATCGTTAGAATTTCGGCGGTCAACGTGCTCAGCTCGACGATCGCCGCGACGTAGGTGTCCACCGCGGCCCGCTGCTCGGCGGTGCTGGCTTCCCGTTGCCAGCGGTCGGCCTGGTTGCCGAACATTCTCTGGGGGATCTAGACCTGTGGCGTGATGTTGTGTCGCGGACACTCCGACGGAGTTTTGCGACGGTTCTCTGGGGTGTGTAGCTCTGTGGCTCCGTATCGATCGATCACGGAGAACGGAGTGGTGGTGCGAGCATTTTTGGTGCGGATGCCGTCGGGTGGCCGGTACTGGACGGTGATCGACGAGAGCTACGAGGTGGAGCCGGTCGCTGACCAGTACCTGAGAGAACTGCGGTTCGGCCGGGATCGGGCGGAGTCGACAACGAAGGCTTACGCGGAGAGTGTGTCGCTGTTTCTGCGCTGGTGCGCGAGCACGGGGCGTGAGTGGCGCACGGCAGCGCGGGATTTCGGCTTGTTCGTGGTGTGGTTGAAGTTCACGCCGGCCCGCGCTAGGCGGGTGGTGATGGGACCCGGCGCAGAGCCTGTTCGCAAGGAGTCTCGGATCAACAAGATCCTCACCGCCACAAGGGGTTTTCTGATGTTCGCGGTGATGACCAAAGAGGTGCCGGAATGGGTGGTGGAGCAGCTCTACGAGGTCGGTGACACCCGCGATCTCCCAGCGGTCGCCCGGGGCGAATCCACCACGTTGCATTATCGGCTGCGGGCCCGCCACCGCCTTCACGAGCCCGAGACCGCGGTGGATCGGGCTGCAGACGCCGAGATCGTGGCGTTGTTCGTTGTCTGCCGGTCGGCGCGGGACCGGTTGATCGTGCTGCTGCTGGCCCGTGCTGGTCTGCGGCGCGGAGAGGCCGCCGGTCTGCGCCGCAGCGACCTGCACTTGTTGCCGGACAACGCAATTCACGACTGCCCGATCAAAGGCGCGCACCTGCACGTGATACGCCGTGACAACCCGAACGGAGCGTGGGCGAAGTCACGCTACAGCCGGGCGGTTCCGCTGGATTTCCTGACCGTCCGGGCGATCGACCTCTATCTGCTCGAGCGCGCGGAGTTGCCCGCGGCTGCGGCCTGCGATTTCCTGCTGGTCAACCTGTTCCGCGAGCCCCTGGGCGCACCGATGACACCGGACGGGCTGAACGAGTTGTTCTCCGCGCTCTGCCGCCGCGCGGAGCTGTCGCGGTCGATCTCGCCGCATCAGGGACGGCACGGCTTCGCCAGCAACCTCGCCGACTCCGGAGCGATGCTCGACGAGATCCAGAGGCTGTTGGGCCATGCCAGCCCGCAGTCGGCGGAACCGTACATGCATCCATCCGAGGATCGGCTGCGCGCCGCGGTCGAGCGGGTGCCGTCTCCGCGCGAGTTGATGGAGGGTCTGCGGTGACTGTTCTGCTCGCACCTCAGCCAGTCGAGGACTCCGCGGACCTGGTTGCCGGGCTCTGGGCAGCGATCTCACCGGAGTTCCTCGCGGTGATCGGCTGGTTACCGCAACGGAAAGTGCTGGAGTTTCCGCAAGATCACCCGCAACTGGGGTTCATCGTCTGCCCGGTGGTGGGCTGTCCTCAGCGGGCGGGAGGCAGCCAGGGCATATGCCCGACCTGCTGGACTCGATGGAAGGCCGTCGGCCGCCCTCCCATCGAAGAGTTTGTGCTCGTCGAACGGCAGAAGAAGAGGAACCGCAAGACAGGCTGTGTGGTTCCCGGTTGCGAGCGACTCCGGAAGACACATGGCATCCAGCTCTGCGTCAGCCATGATTACCAACGGCAACGGATCTACCGGCTGCCGCTGGATGAGTTCGTGCGTCATCCAGACGTCGTCGGGTTTCCTGCGTTCGGTCCTTGCAAGGTTCCTGCCTGCACTCGCAACAGGGATGGCCGCAGGCACTACTGCCATGCACACGCCGAGCGCTGGAAAGAGTTCCAGCGCACGACCGGCGCGACCGCGGACGATGAACAGCGTTGGCGCTTTACTCAGTCGGCGATCCCGCTGGGTGGTGAGGTGAGCCTGCGCGGGCTGCCGGACCGCGTCGTCGCCGAGTTGCTGTTCTGCTTGCACTACCGGACGGTCGTCAGTGGCAGCAAGACCGACGTGACCAATTTCCGGCCTCTCGGCGACTACGCCCGCGCCAACCTCGTCCAGTCGCTCGAAGACATCTCCAGTGAGGTCTTCACCAAGACACGGCGGCACATGCACGCCACATTCGTCACCATCCTGCGCCGCTACCACACCAACCCGGAGCTCGAACGGGTCAAGGACGAATGGGACACAAGAGTTTTCGGCCACCGAGGGATCCTGCGGTTCGATTCGATCTCTCAGCCGTGGTTGCGGGAAGCCGCGAAGATCTGGGCCTATGACGAGCTGCCCCGTCATCGTGGTGGCAACGCCAAGGGCACCTGCCAAACCATGATCACATCCATGGGGCTGCTCTCGGACAGTTTGCGCCTGCAACGCCCGGACCACGGCAATGGCCCCTCGGCCCTGTCTCGCACCGACATCACGGCGTTCCTCAACCGCCTGGCGTTCCTCCAGGCGGAAGGAGCCATCAGCGCCGCGCGCCGAGAATATGCCGTCCGGCACGTGAGGCGGGTACTCGAGCGGATGCGGGCGATCGGCCTGACGCGCCCAGGCGAGCCCATGCACGGCCTTCCCGAGGACTTCATGCTGATCAACGGTGACACTCCCGATCGAGCTGAAGATTCGAATGCGGGCCGGGACCTGCCCATCGAGGTGATGCGGTTCATCTGCACCCGACTCGATAGTCTCGAGGACACCAGCTACCGGGAGATCCGCGTCGCGGTCGAGTTGATCATCGACACCGGTCGTCGGCCGGACGAGATCTGCCAGCTGCCTCTGGACTGCCTCGAGCGCGACGGGCAAGGACAGCCGGTACTGATCTACAACAACTTCAAGGCGAACCGCCTGGGGCGGCGGCTGCCGATTCAGGAAGTCACCGCCGCGTTGATCGAGCATCAGCAGCAGCGCGTCCGGGAATGGTTCCCGAACGAGCCGGTGGCGAAGCTGAAGCTACTGCCTGGGCCCACACGAAACCCGCACGGCCACAAGGCGATCACCGACGGATGGGTCTGCGCACGGCATCGTGAATGGGTTGACAGCCTGCCGGACATCATGGTCACGACGACCGAGATCATCGACGGCAAAAAGGTGACGAAGATGGTGCCGTTCGACAAGAGCAAGATCTTTCCCTACGTTTATCGGCACACCTACGCGCAGCGACATGCCGACGCTGGCGTCGGCGTCGAAGTGCTCAGCCGGTTGATGGACCACGTTCATCTCAGCACCACCCAGGGCTACTACCGGGTCGGAGAACAGCGCCGCCGCGAAGCGGTCGAGCGGGTCACCACGATGCAGTTCGACCGGCACGGCAACCGGGTCTGGCGCGAGGCCAAAGCCCTGCTGGATTCCGAGCACCTACGCCGCGCGGTCGGGGAGGTCGCCGTCCCCTACGGCGCATGTAGTGAACCCAGCAACGTCGCTGCCGGCGGCGACGACTGCCCCGTGCGGTTCAGATGCGTTGGCTGCTCTCATTTTTCCACCGATGTGTCCTATCTGCCGGACCTCGAGGCATATCTGGCCGATCTGCTGCGCAGCCGGGAACGGTTGCGCAGCGCGTTCGCCGCGGCCGACAACTGGGCCAAGGCCGAGGCCATGCCGTCCGACGAGGAGATCAGCCGCATCCGCCGCCTGATCTCCCGCGTCAAGGCCGATGTCGACGAGCTGTCCGAAGAAGACCGGGCACAGGTCGAGGACGCCGTCAGCGTCGTCCGGCGGGCCCGCACCAGCATCGTCGGGCTCGGCCTGCCGACGATCCGCCAATCCCTTCCCGCCGTCCGCCCGAACAGGAGCGCATGACCATGACCAACACCATGCTCCAAGGCAGACAGGCCGACTCCGCCCGCCGCAGACAACGAGTCCTTAAGGCGCTCAATGCCGCCCGCAAAGATGGCACCGAGATAAGCGTGTCGGCGATCGCTCGCACCGCGGGCGTCGACCGCACATTCCTCTACCGGCACCCCGACCTGCTCGCCCAGGTCCACACCGCCCAAACCACCCCGGCGCCGACCGAGGGAAACGCAGCGCCGGTGACCATGGCGTCACTGCGAGCCGACCTGGCCAACTCCCAGGCCCGCATCACGCGCCTCGCCGGCCACAACAAACAGCTCGAGAAGAAACTGTCCGAGCTACTCGGCGAGGACGCATGGCGCGAGTCCGGGCTCGGCGCCCCAGCCGACGTTGACCAGTTGCAGCGACAGATCGTGACTCTGGAGCAGCAGATCGCCGAGCTCAGAGCTCAGCTCGAGGAACGCGATCAGGAGCTCGACGCGGCCCGCGCCGCGAACCGGGAACTGTTCGCCAGCATGAACAAACGGCACTGACGACAGTGCTCTGCGTCCTTCGGGGCGCAGAGCACTGCTGGTCGTCAGAACTCGTTCAGCTGGAACAACTGATCGCCGTTGTCGCTGCCGAGCAGGAACCCGAACCGATCCAGGTCGGCGATCATCTCCTCGAGCGGATAACCGTCCACGCCGACGAATCGCCTTAACGACTGCTCGACCTCCAGGCCGGCACCTGCGAGCCAGTCACGCAGGAATTGCAGCATCTCGACAAGCTCGACCCAGTCCGGGCCATCAAGGGCGCTCTCGGCCATCCGACCACAATGCACCACACCCACCGACACGCGCCAACCGTTGCACCACACCTGTCGTGATCTGCTACAGTCTCCGCGAAAGCCGCTGAGCTGCACAGACTTTCTCAGATCCTGGCTCCACTTCCGCGGGACCCCCAGAGAAGGAACAGAATCAGATCGTCGCGCTGGTTCTCGTAGACGCGGATGGCGCGGTTCACGGTGTCATCGTCGAGCCGGTACGGTTCGGCGAGCGCTGGCCGGAACAGTTCGATCTGGCCGCGGGTGAGGTCGTCGATGCCTTCGCGTATGTGGTCGGTGAACCATCCGATTCGGGAGATCGGGTACCAGTTCTGTTCACCGCGCTCGGACACGCCCAGCACCCTAGCCGGATCCAGCGACCGGCGCGCGGGATCGGTTGCCCCGCAACCGGTGTAGGCGGGAGGCCCCGGGTCCACACGGGCCGAGGGCCTCCCTCGACCGCTGCCCCGCAGGGGACGAGACCGCGGCCTCGCGCCGATCTTCTCACCGAGCTCCGACAGAATCGTTGCCGGACAACGAATCTTCGGAATCCGAGAGCGCGGCGTAGGAGATCCCCGGGTCAGCCGACACCTGCTCGTCGGGCTCCGGACTCGGCGACGCGCGGTGATCCTCCGGCAGCGCCGCGCTGTGGCTGCTGGCGGCGGCGTCACCGGGTTGGGATCGGACGGCGAGGACGGGCACGCCGTGCTCGCCGGCCATGCGGTCGACCCAGCGGATGAACTCCAATGCCGATCCGGCGAACATGCGTTGTACCCGGTCTCGGAAGGCGCGCACGTCGTGGCCGGGCAGGAAATCGCGGGTGCTGATCTCGCCGCATCCGCATCCGCAGGGCCGCTCACGGAACGCGGCCTCCTCGGGCAGGTCGCAGTAGCCGACAGGGTTCTGCGAGGCGTTGACCACCGGATCCGGTTTACCGATCCACCCGTCGCGCACCGGGTGACCCTCGGCCAGCACCTCGCCGTCGACGGCGACCCGATCCTGATGCACGGACACGCTATGTATCTCGGCAACGGCGATCACCCGGCCGTCACCGATGACCAACGCGAACTGCTCCCGGGCCACCCGTTGCCTGCTCGCCTTCCACACACCCCGGCCCGCCGCCCATGCCTCCTCTTCGGTCATGCGCGGGAAGTAACCGACATACTCACGCTGTAGAGCATCATCGGTAACAGGTGAGTAGTAACCGAGCTTGAACCGGACAGCCATGTGGCACTCCCCTCGTGTGAGACCTGGTTAGGGTCCATAGTGCCACATCGATTCATCACTGATGGCAAACGACGAGTTGGGTCGATTTCAACCAGCCAAGCATCGACATCATGGTTCGATGCAATCCGTGTCAGGGCGACATGTCTCCGCCCGAATGCCGGTGGTCGGCAAGCAATGCCATCGACCAATCTCGGCATCAACAGTTGGTTGATGTCCATCGTAAGAAATCAGTGAGGCAAAGATGACTGCGTATCTCACGCATTCCGATTATGTGTCACGTCAATGGAATCATTGACGCGCGACCGGCCGGAATGCGTTCTGACCACCGATAAGACCCGCTTATCGGCGGTCAGAACCCGTAAACGGATGCGTTTACATGAGTGTCAATGGAACCATTGACGTCGCGGTATGTAAATGGATACGTTTACCGTCATGCCGTCATGGAGTCCGCCGATCAGTCGGTCCTGCGCTGTCAGATTTCGAAGTCATTTTCAGGGCGAAGTCCCTATTCATCGGGCGAGCGTGTGACTTGCCGTCGTCGTCGGGATGGCCGTAAGGGGGAATCTGACACCACTTATCGGCGAATTCCGACACCACCACGGCCACGCTGACCGTCCTGCGGTAGGGCGTAAGCCTCTACGGGAGTCGGGTCAGCGGATGCCGAAGTGGCGCGCGCGCAGCTCGGCCAGCACGCGGCGCACCGCAGCTGGGTCGGCGTCGGTGAGCGCTGCCAAATCCGCCATCGAGTAGTTGCCGCGCTGGGCGATGATGCCGCCGACCGCGTGCAGCACGACCAGATCGTGGGCCTGGGTGGTGATCGATGCGAGTTCGGCGATCACCTCATCCAGCCACGGCACCTCACCGCGTTCGGCGCTCGACAACACCGCGTCGAACGTTTCCGCGATATCGGTGTACATCACACCGCGAGCGTCATCACGCCCCACACCATCCAGCCTTGTCCACCGGTCCGCATGACGCAAACGGTGCGTCCGGTTCACCAGCGCGAGAGTCACACCTACCGCCGAATGGTCGCCCAACCTTGCCCGCAGGGCGCGGCCGGCGGTTCGGCCCGCGACCAATGCCAGCTTGGCTTGCACGCCGATGATCTGGAGAGTGATCGCGCGGTGCCGCATCTCACGGACCCGAGCACGATAAGCCCGCGCGACGCACGTGTTACCGCATCACCGATGACGACAACATCCGCGAACTCAGCGACGGCCAACACTCAGCTGAGGTTGACCGAGCAACCGTTGCGCAACCTAGGTTGGTGGCACTACGTTGCTGATGGCGTGCTGGAACCTCCACCCCACAGGGACCAGCAAACGCAAGACGGTCCGGTAGCCGCAAGGTCCCGGGCCGTCGTCCATTCCACCCAACACTTACCCGCCGCGGCCCCACGCCCGGATCCGGCCGGTCAGCACCCGATGCCGACCCCTCGCCCCCATACTGATAGCCATGGGATATGAAGCCATACGGCCGCATTCTCGCCGGGGGAAGATAGGCGGGAGCAATGTGCGCGGGTCGGTCCGCTTCACCGACCGCCCCGCACGCAGACCGCGCCACCGGTCCCCGTACTACCCCGGCTACCGCAGTGCCTCGCCCACACCGATCCTGTGGGGCCTCGGGGCACTCTTCGGCGGCGCGGGCTTGGTGCTGGTCGTGCTGACGCTGACCCACCTGGGACCGGGCGACAGGCCCGATAACGCCGTGGTGCCCTCGACCATCGCGCCGGCGCACACGACCGCCCCACCGAAGTTGTGCTTCCCATTCAACTGCTGACCAGCTCCCGGGAGCGAAGGTGAGTTGCTGCTCGGCGACGGCATTCGAGATTCACCGATAGGACCCAGCTAGGGCCACCGGAATAGATGAGCGCACCCGCCGTGACGTCGTCTACAGGCCGACAGATTTGAGCATGTTCAGCAGGAGTTCGGTGTTGGTCAGTGCCAGTTGCAGCGCTTCACGCGCGGCGCGCAGCTGACCGGCCTGGTCGGCGAGTGTCTCCACATCGCCCTGCGCGACAGCGTCTTGGCTGACGGCGATCACCCCGAGCAGTGTGTGCAGGGCTGTGACAGCATGCGTGGCGGCCAGCGGGATCGGGCCGACTTCCCGGTTCTGCGCCATCATTCGCAACGGTGTCCCCGCCCGCAGCACCTGCCAGCGGATGAACTCGATTCGTTTGACAGGATCTTGATCCAGCCCCACTCCAGCGGCGGTGAGTTGCTGCTCCCAGGCGGCGTGGCGGGCATCGGCGTCGAGGTCGATGGCATCAGCCAGCGCCGCCTCGGTCTGCACCATCCCCAGCAGCGCATTGACCATCCGCACCCGGTAGGCGTCTGCCCCGCCGAGGCGAGCCGCCTGGTCGGCGTGTTCGGTCGAGGTGTTGCGCCCCTGGTACATCCCCAGTGCCGCCATGGCCTCAGCGATCTGCTCGACCGTGGCGAGCCGGTCCCGGCCCTGGTCCTGTTCGTGTTCACTCACCCAGGAAGGTTATCGCCGACCGCTTGCAGTGTCCGGTTTCGAGCACGGTGAGGGGCCACAGATCAGGCGGGTGTATACCAATAATTGGTATCGTGTGGTCATGGCGCTCTACTACCAGATCGCCAGCGGCGGCATCGTCGAGATCATGCGCATCCTGCACCAGCGGATGGACACCGAGCGTCACCTCTGACCCGGAAGCAGGGCGGCACGCTCGTCCTCGGTGAGGTTGATCAGCCATACCGCGCCCCACGGGTTGTGGCGGTTGTCGATCCACACCGCTGCCCGCGTCTCCCGCAGCAGCACCGCCCGCATCTGGCTGCGGACGGGCTCGGCGATCGTCGCGGCGTCGAACTCGTCGAGTTTGGTTTGACGCACGGTGCTCGCCCAACCCAGCTGGCCGGGGCTTCCGGTCAGCTCCGGCCAGCCCGCCGCGCGGGCCTTGGCGGCGTTGTGTGCGTTGACGGCGTCGTAGTCACCCATCCAACGATGGTGCGCCGCAGCCGATCCGCCCCGCAACGCTGCCGGTGTGAGGCCGCGCAACACGGGGTGTCGTTAGAAGATTGGGCCGTCAAACATAGGTGTAGGGCAGTGGGTTGCTGGTGCCGTCCAACTCCACGGTGACGGTGACGTTCACCGTGCCTGTCCCCGTCGGGGAGATGGCCGTGATCTGGGTATCGGAGTCGATGGTGAATGTGGTTGCCGTGGTACCGAACCGCACGGACAAAGGACCGACATTACTGAACCCGGAGCCGGTGATCACCACAGAGCTGAAAACCGTCGCAGGGCCGGAAGAGGGCGTCAGGGAGGTGAGAACAGGCGCCATGGGTCCGACTCCAAGCCGAAATAGACTGAAAAGGGTTACCTTGCAACCGATGCCGATCGGGCTGCGGCAACCGCTACATATCCAGTAAGCCTCCGGCGACGGCACTTCGGCAACGGATCCACAGTTCGTTCGCTTCCGGTTTTGCCCGGTTTCGACCAGGTGATTCGCGGCGACGGGGTCTAGACAACTCACCCCCCACACCCAGCAACTCAGCGGCAGCCTCCTCGGCCGCCGCCACGCTCACCCGATCCAGCCGCGCGAGACCGCCGACCACCTCCGCACGCCGCACCGCCACTGTGCCTCCTCGGCGGTGAGCACACCACGATCCGACAACGACGCATCCCCGGCCATCGGCAGTCCCTTGCTGAAGACGAGTACGAGCAAAAAGCACGCTACTGAACACGACTACGAGACACGCCGATGTTCGAAGTCCCCTTCAGCCCGAACCGAACTCGCATGTCAGCACTGAACACAACTCCGGACCGCCCGGACCCGATACGATCAACACCAACCATGGGAGCAACATATCGAGGGGATGAGTGTGCATGGCCGACCTCGCATCCGTATACGACGCAGCGGCACAGGACACCCCAGAGTGGGACGCGTGGGCTGACCTGCGCCGCTGCTACACCCAGATCGACACACTCTTCGATGAAACCCTCCCCGCCGTCCCCACGGCGGAGGACTTCACGATCGGTGAGAGCGTGCCACCACGCCCAGCGGCCGGACGCTACACCCCCGCCATGCTCGAATGGGTCGAATACGGCGCATTCGCCCTGTTGCCGACCCGAGAAGCATTGGCAGACAACGCCGAGACCGCCGACCAACTCGTCTGCTACCTGACCGAATACCTGATCCGCAACGCCGACGGGTTGCGGTTCAACGTGCCCGGCAACGGCACCCCGGTTTACGACGGCATCGGGCCATCGGTCTGCTACGGCTACACCTCCGCCGTGGACAATCCCGTGGACATGCTGCTGTCGATGATCGAACACGGCGACGGCTTCACCGACGACATCAGCGACCGCATAGACGATTACACCGACTCGAAAGCACAGCCGGAGTAGCGGACACCGCGTGAAGCGGCGGGCGGACAACAGAATATGTCCGAAGAGGACGACAGACGCCGCCGCAGCGAACGATCCCGCAAAGCACAGGATCGGGGCCGTCACTTCCATCGAGGCATGGCGCAGCAACGCGGCGAAACCCGCGAAAACGGTTGGCGCAACGAACAAAAGATAGAACTCGGCAACGGCAAAGGGAACACCCGAGTTCACGACACCGCCCGCGTCAACGACAAGGGCGGCCGGGACTTCACCGAATACAAGAGCGGCGTCCGGATACGCGGCGACGCCCACACCCTCAATCAACTCGCCCTTGACCGAAAACTACTGACCCGTGACCCGAACGCCACAGGAAGATGGCTGACACGGGCCGGGGCTGCCGATCCGGTAGTCCGTAAGGAACTCGAGGCGCTGCAACGCGACTTCCCAGATCGCTTCGAGGTGATCGAGGTGTCCCGCGCCGAAGCGGAGAAAGCGCGCAAGCTGGGTCGGCTGCTCGAGCGGCAGGCGCGTGGAGTGCAACGAGAGCTGCACAACGTGCCGGAGTTGATACGGCAGGCTGACGCCAGGCAACGTGACGCCAAAGCGCGCGTACAGGAAGCCGCGCAGCGAGCCATCGAACGGCAGGCAGCGCAGAAGGTGGCCGAGAAAGCCCGCCAGCAAGAGTTGGCCCGCATTCAGAAAGAGCGAGCGAAACTCTTGGCGATGCTGCCACGCGAAATAACGCGCGTCGTCGAAGTGGGGATGCCGCCACCCACGCAAGAGTTGAACCGTGAGCCACCAACGCCCGGTACCGGCACCACCGCTGCCGGGCGGGAAGCCCGCAACCGTGGACTCGAACGCGGGCGGGAAGCACGTGGACGCTAGTCGTACTTTCCCAGGTCAGCATCGTGGATCGCCGCGCAGGATCCCCCCGCCGCCAGCCGTGTCCGGATCGCCTCCACCGTGCGGTCCGCCGGTATCCGTTCAGGCCACACGGTCAAAGCAACCAAGACCCCCAGCGGCAAGCCGAGTGCCATCACCAACCCGCACATGATCCACCCGTCGCCGATCATCGAACCTCGTTGTCCCGCACAGAGATCGGCTCCATGTCGATCACTGGCCGCATGGACAGGAGACGCTAGAAATGTCAGTGGTGGCAAGCCAGTACTGACATATTGCGACGTTCCGGAGGCGCCGACCCCGACAAACGAGCGGATATCGCGCAGCCGCCTGGTAGAGGTCGGCGGATGTGCTGGAATGTGCGGGTGACTGCGCCCCATTCGTTGGTGATGGATCTCGTTGCCGCCTATGTCGAGAACGACCGCGCCCGAGTCGCTGAGGTCGCGGCCGAGATCGATGCGAGCGGGCACATCGCTGAGCTACTCGAGGTGATCAATCTGTTCGCAACCAATGTTCTGCTCGAGAAGCACGATGTGGTGGCGCGGCTGGAGCCGGGCCGGATACACGCCGAGATTCTGACCCGGCTGACCGTGCTACCTGCGCATGAGGAACTGTCGATCGGGACAGCGATCGATGACATGCTCGCCGGGCGAATGGTTGAGGCGATCACCACGGCCAGCGCCGGTGGCGGCTTGCGTGGGATGCACTTGGCTGCTGCCTATATCGCCGCCGTCGCGGACCTCACGTTTGGTCGCGCCACCCGGTAGTCAGAACAACAGCGGGTGGCGGTACCGGGACCGGGCGCCCTCACTGCTTGCCCTCCTGCTGGCGATGTTGGTCGCGCAGTTGCTGTTCGGCTCGTTCCAGCAGGTCCCGGACGTTGCCGTAGGCGGCCAGATAATCCTCGGTGGTGGGTTCAGCGTCATCGCCGCGGGTGCGCGCCTGGTGCTGTGCTTGATGCTCGACTTCTCGTTCGGCCTCGGCCTCCAGACAGTGCCTGGCCTCTTCGGCGCGTGCCGCGGCGGCCTCGGCCGGGTGCTGCCGCTCCCATTCGCGGGCCGAGCGCAGGCCCTCACTCAGCAGCCGGGATCGGCACGCTGTGACGATCCACTCCGACAGGTCCTCCCCCGCTGCCTGCCGCACCTGCGCCAACAGTGCATCGTCCATCGAAATCGTTGCGGTTGCCATGCCCGACAACGATAGGCCGCCGACGGCACCGACCCGGGAGGAATGCCCCGCGCCGGTGCCGTCGAGTGTTGGTCCGCCGGCGCGGCGCTGTCGCCGACCGGCGGGGCGAGATCACGCCACGCCCGCGCCGCTGTCGGTGTCGGGACTGGCGGTGCTCGGGAACGACAGTGCCCGGACGCTGGGCTCGATGGGTGCGAGTTCCTTCAATGTGGCATCGGCCCCGCGCAGTTCGGCCATCTTCCGGGCGCCGGGAAGCACACGGCCCTCGAAGGAGCCGACCGTTTTGTTGAAGTTCTCGACCGCCTTCCCCAGACTGGCGCCCATAGCGTTCAGGTGCTCGACCATCGTGGCGATTCGCTTGTACAGGTCGCCGCCGAGTTTCGCTATCTGCTCGGCGTTTTCGGCGAGCGACTGCCGCTGCCACATGTAAGCGACCGTGCGCAGCGACATCAGCAGATTCGTCGGGGTGGCAATAATGACCTTGCTGGCGATCGCGAAATCCCACAGTCCGGCGTCGTGGTCCAGGGCCGCGTGCAGGAAGGCGTCCGCCGGCAGGAACATCACCACGAATTCCGGGGTGCACGCGAACTGGGACCAATACTGTTTGGCCGCAAGCTGTTCAACGTGCCGGCGGACATTGCGCGCATGAGCGGACGCACGCTCCTGGCGGGCAGCCTCGTCGTCGGCATCCTGCGCCTCGAGGAACGCCCCGAAAGGTGCTTTCGCATCGACCACGATTGTCTTGCCGCCACCGAGTTTGATCACCATGTCCGGCCGCACGTTGGCGTCGTCGGTGACGACATGCACTTGCTGCTCGAAGTCCACGTGCTCGACCATGCCGGCCGCCTCCACGATGGTGCGCAGTTTCAGCTCGCCCCACTGCCCGCGAACTCCGGGCTTGCGCAGCGCGGTGACCAGTTGCTCGGTCTCCTTGCGGATTCGCTCGTTGGTGTGATTCGCCATCTTCACCTGCTCGCTCACCGCCGCGAACGCGCCGACACCGCTTTCGTGGAATGTCTGCACCTTGGTATGGAGCTTGTCGAGCTCCTGGCGCAGCGGTGTGACCATGGCTTCGATCGCTGTCTTGCGCTGATCCATCTCCCCGGCAGTGGCCTTCGCGCGATGATCGGTCATTTCGGTGAACCGCTGGATCAGCTGTGAACCGGACTGCTGCAAGACCTCCCCGGCCATCTGCCGGACGGTGTGCTGCATCTCCTCCTGAGCACCGCGCAGCAGGCCCAGCTGTTCGGCGAACCGCTGCCGTTCCCCATCCAGCTGGGCTTGCAGGCCTCCCCGCACGGTAGCGGCCTCCTGAAGCTGCCGCTGCAACGCCTGGACCTGTGCTACCGCGGCGTCGCGTTCGCTACGCGCACGCTCAGCCTGCTGATGTTCCTGCCGGGCATGTTCCTCGGCACCGTCGGCGCGGCCACGCGAGACCATATATCCGGCACCCGCTGCCAGCGCAGCGACGATGACAACGACGATAATGAAAGCAATCGAACTGATCACGCCAAACCCTCCATAACTCAAATGATTTCGGGCACCGGCTTTGGAGAAACAGAGCCGGTTAAGGTGACGCAGACGATCGACCAGAACTCGGGGGCGTCGATCGGCGCAGAGCATGCCACACCCCACCGACAACAACGCCAGCCCAGCTCATAGCCAGCACCGAAATCGAACCCGAAGCCAATACCGGCGAAGACGACATCGACGATCTCGACCACATCGACCCAGCCCATCTCGGCACCGACGAGACCCAGGCGGCCCATGGCAGACCGTTGCCGAGGACCACCGTGAACCTCCATCGCTCGAGCCCTACGACGCGCTGCTGAGCAAGCCCGGCATCCGGTACGCTCGCCGACATCGCCGGAGCCAAGCCGAGATCGGAGCAATAACGTTGGCAGACAACAACTCCTACGGCCAGTTGGTGCGCTGGCGCGCCTACCTTCCGTGTCCCGGATGCCCGGGTGGCGAACACGTCGATCTCGCACCGGGCCGACTATCGCCGGACGGCACGGTCGAGATCCGTACCTGCCCCGAATGTGGGACCGAGATCCCAACCGAACCCCGCTTCACCTGCCCTCCGGGCGAGGCAACCGACTGGCTCGAATGACCTGACACGCTCCCCCGGGTTGCCATGGCTGCCGACCAGGCCGGGGTAGCGTGATCGGTGCCCCAATTGAGTTGGGTGCGTACACATTCGAAGGTAGGCCCTGGTCGTTTGATCGGGGCCTACTGCGTGTTCCCCCGTCGGCGGCCATCACCGCCGTCGTCGCGCGTGTCGGGTGTTGCCAGCCCTTGGGCGACGAGGCTGGCCATCACCCTGCGCACCTCAACGAGGTCGGCATCGGCGAATATCGCGAGGTCGGCGGCCGGATAGGGCCCGGTGCCGTGGCGTTGGACAACGTCGAAGATCACACGGAAGACCACGAGATCGTGCGCCTGCTCAGCTATCGACTCCAGCTCACCGATAACTCGATCGAGCCAATCTGCATCCTCGCCATGACGACGGGGGCGTTCGGCCCGCGCCGTCGACACAAGCTGGTCGAACTGGGTGGCAATCGCGGCGATCAGCTCGTCACGGCCTGGGGCGTCCACCTTTCCAGCCTTGCCCGTCGCTGCGGTGCTGTCCACCCGCAAATCCGAACGCACAACTGGCGTGTTCACAGCGTATTGAGAACTGTCAGGAGTGTCCGACCAGGGCGGTGATGAGTCGGCGGGCCGCGGCTCGGGTGAGCCGCCGCACCGCCCGCTCGGATGTTTCGCCCTCTGCGCGGGGGTCGATGTCGGTTCCCTTGATGGCCTTGACGAATTCGGCCTCGAAGCGTTCAGGATCCGCCTCGGCGGCCAGGGCCTTGAGGTAGTCGATCTGTTTGGCACTCGCCGGTTCGGTCTCGGCTCGGGCGCTGCGTTCGCGTAGCTGGGCGTAGTGGGCGTCGCTGGCAGCTTTGCGGTCGGCTTGGGCTTCGGGGCTGCGGTCGATGACCTGCACCTGTTCGATCCAATCCTGAGTGCCGGGTGTGCCGGTCACCGCCTCCCACAACGCGTTCGTCGTCAAAGCGTCCTCGTCCACGCCTTCGGTGAGACCGGGACCGGTCAGCGCGACGAATCCGCCACCGGCCCGCACGACGGTGAACCCGGCGGGCTCCGCGTGAGCGCTGATCCAATCCATCCCGCACCCGCAGTTGCGGTGGTAGCGGCCCCATTTCGAGAGCAACGCCTCATAGACCAGGCGGTCACCGTAGTGATAGCTATCGCGCGTGAATCCCGACACCCGCGCCAGTGTCGCACGTACCGGCGCGGATGGGAGTTGTTCGCGCGGAGTACCTTTCGATGAACTCTGTCCGTAGACAGAGTTCATCGATCCAGAGTCAGGGCGCGACCCAGTTCCAGGGACGCTCACCTTTCTGACCGCGCAGGCAGGCCAGCCGGTAGTCGGCTTGGGCGCGAGCGTGGGCGCTGACCCCGGCGTGGCGCAGCGCGAACAAACACAGCTCGAACGAGCGGACATCACGGATCACCGTGTAGCCCTCCCATGCGGTGACATCGGCGCCGTAGGCGTCGCGGAATCGCGCCCAGCGTGATGGCGGGTCCGACAGGGTGTCGGACTGGAAGGCCACCGTCGCCTGATCCCACTGCGGTGGTCCGATGCAGCAACGCTCCAAATCCACCACATGCCCGCCTTGCGGGGCGGCCATGGTGTTCGCCGGGCTCGGGTCGCCGTGGATCACGCACCACGGGTCGGGCCACTCGAGGCCGTCCCATCGCGACCGCAACTGCGCGCAGTGCTCGCTCAGCCACGATTTCGAGGCTTCGTCGGTCAGGCACTGGGCGATGCGTGCGGTGAACTCGGGCAGAGCGAACCGCGCTAAGCCCAGGTGGGAGGGCACCCGCAGCGCGTGCAGCCTCGCCAGCATGGTGCCGGTCTCGGCGGCGTCGGCCGGACCGCCTCCGCCGAGGTCTTCCCAGAATGTCACCGGTCGACCGTCGACGACGACTGGATCGGGCACCAGCGGCTCAGGTGCGCGAACGTGGTGGGAGCGCAGCCAATCGGCGGCGCGTAGTTCGCGCACAGCGGTGGAGAGCTGTCCGCGCTGATGCACACGGATGACAGTCGGTCCGTCGGTGCGCAGCATCGCGTTGTCGCGCAACCGGATCGGGACAATCCGGCGCGAGGGAATGTGAGCGCCTACGCAGGCCCGGCGAGCCAGGTCCACGATGTCGATTGTGGTCATGGTGGCACTTCTTTGGTCAATGTTGGGCGGACAGGGCGGCGGCGGTCTCGAACAGCGCGGCGGAATTCGCGCCTTTGATCAGCACGACATCCCGATCACCAAGGGCGTCCAGCAGTCCGAGTACCTGCTCCTTGGAGGCGACATAGGCGACGTGGGTTGAACCGGCCTGGCGGGCGGCGGTGGCCATCAGCTCGGCGTTGTTCCCGCCGACGGTGATCAGCTGGCCGATGCCGAGGCCGGCGACCTGACGGCCGATCTCCTCATGCAGTTGTGGAGCGCGATCGCCGAGTTCGCGCATCTCACCGAGAACCGCAATCGACGGGCGGTCATCAGCGGCGATGATCGCCAGCGAGCGCAAGGCCGCCGAGACGGACTCGGGGCTGGCGTTGAACGCGTCGTTGATGATGGTCACACCATCGCCTCGCGTCGATACCTCCATGCGACTGCCCGACAACAGCGTGGCCTCGTTGAGCGCTTCCACCACTGCGGACAACGGCACACCCGCGCTCAATGCCAGCGCGGCCGCGGCGAGTGCGTTGGTGAGGTGATGTTCACCCACCACCCGCAGCCGCACCGGTGCGCTGTCGGTGTCGTAGCGCAGAGTGAAGCAGGCTCGGGCTTGGTCATCGAGGGTGACGTTCTCGGCGCGTACGTCGGCGTCGGCGCTGGTGCCGAACCACAGGACGTGCGCGATGGTGTGATCAGCCATGGCCCGCACAAGCGGGTCGTCGGCGTTGAGGACCGCCGTGTCGGCCTCATCGAGCGCTTCGACCAGTTCGCGTTTGGCCTCGGCGATGGCCTCCTGGGTACCGAATTCGCCAAGGTGTGCGGAGCCGACACCCAGCACGGCTCCGATCGTGGGGCGTGCAATCCGCGCGAGCTGTTCGATATGGCCTTTGCCCCGGGCTCCCATCTCCAGAACCAGGAAGTCGGTATCGGCCTCCACGCGCAGCACGGTGTGAGGAAACCCGATCTCGTTGTTGAATGACCGCTCCGTGGCAATCACCCGGCCATGACGCGCAAGGATCTGGGTCAGAAGGTCTTTGGTGGAAGTTTTGCCCGCCGAGCCGGTGATGGCGAGCACTGTTCCGGTGTAGCGGGCGGCGACCTCCCTCGCGAGATCGCTCATCGCGGTTACGACATCACCGACGATGACGCCCGGGACACCGGTCGGGCGGGTGGCCAGCACGGCGACCGCACCGGCGCCGATCGCGTCGGCGGCGTAGTTATGGCCATCGGTGCGAGCCCCGGCCAGGCAGGCAAACAGCCCACCCGCCACGACATTTCGGGAGTCGAACGCGGTGGATGCGGTGACCGTAGCCAGCTCGTCCGAGGTGCCATCGAGGTACCCGCCGGTGGCTTGGGCAACCTCGGCAAGGGTCATGGGAATCATCGGTGAGAGTCCTTTCCAATTCGAGCGATAGACGTGTGGCCCTCGGCGGCCCGGAACATGTGGCTGAGCAAGATCATTCCCCTTCGATGGTGGTCGACCTACCGCGAACGGGCGGGCGGGGTCATCGTCGCCTGCACCGGCGCGGCCGGTGCGCGTGCCGCCCAGGTAGGCGCAGGCGGCGCCGCTCGCGTGCGCACCAGGTCACGACGGAGCCGAGCAGGATTCCGAGCGCGAAACTCGCCAGCAGATCGAGCATCATCTCCACCCCTTCTCTCGGTGTCGGCCAGATGGTTATGGTCCCTTCAGCGTGTGCGCCCGCGAACCCGAAATCGGCTACAGCTGTCTACAGTTCGCGACTACCATCCGGTAATGGCCGACAGCCGAGAGGCAGCTGTCATCGGCGCACGCCTACGGGCGGCCCGGGAGGCGGCAGGGGTGTCACTCGGCGGGCTCTCGCGCAAGATCCCCTACAGCCGCGCAGCACTCGGACACTACGAAACCGGCGCGCGCACCGCGCCACCGGATGTCATTTCCTGGTATGAACGAGTTTTCGGTGGTGCCGCCACCGACCCTGTGACCTCGCTATCGACGCTCGGGAAGGCCGATGTGGATCGACGCTCGTTCCTGCGCCGCGCCACCTACTCCGCCGCCCTATCAGCCACCGCACTGGGGTTGACACCAGAGGTCGGGCGCATCGCCGCTATCGCCGATGACCGCATCGTCGGTATGGGCGAGATCGACGCGCTACGCCAGGTCACCGACGCGTTCTGCCGCCTCGACGAGCACCGCGGCGGCGGAGTCGGACGCACCGCGATAGCGGAGTTCCTGGCCACCGATGTAGCCGACCTGCTGCGCTCGCGCTTCGCCAGCAGCCAAGTGAAATCCCAAGCGCTCTCCGCCGCAGCCGAATTGGCGTACCTGGCCGGTTTCAAAGCCCACGACGCCGGATTCGACGGAATGGCCCAACGCTACTACCTCACCGCGCTGGGCCTGGCCGAAGAATCCCAGGTCCCCGGCCACGACGGGTGGATCTTCCGGATACTCGCCCTGCAAGGCGCCGACCTCGGCAACCGTATGTTCAGCGTCAACCTCGCCGAAGAAGCAGCACGCCGCGCCCACGGGCGCGTCGACGCGTCCACCCAAGCCCTGTTCACCATCGCCGTGGCCCGATGCCACGCCGAAACCGGCGGCAGGCGTGAAGCCCACGACGCACTGCGCACCGTCGAGCCGTGGATAGACGCCGCCGGCGTCGGTGAACTACCCGCGTGGTGCGCCTGGTGGGGCGGGGACAAGGCCACGGTGAACAATCAAGCCGCGAAAACACTACGAGCACTGGCCGAATGGGGTGAAGCCGAATCCCACCACCTGCTCGCCACCACATTCTGGGATCCCCAGAAACATCGCCGCGTGTACGGACGCACCATGGCCGATGTCGGCCTGGCCCGATGGGAGAACGGCGACCCGGGCGGAGCCGTCGCGGCGTGGGAGATCGCCATCCCCATCCTGGCACCCCTGCAATCCACCCGAGCCGACGCGGCCCTGGCGAAGATCCGCAAACGCGCACCCCAACTCGTCCTGACCTAGCGCCAGCGGGTACCCACTGAGCCGGGAAAGACAGATTCCACGACGTCAGTAGTGACGCGTCACCACTGACGGCAAGTCTCGGTAAACGAAAGCGTTGACGCGACGATCTGTAAATGGATACGTTTACAGCTATGCCGATCATGGAGTCCGCCGATCAGTTGGCCCTGCGCGCCCGCCTGCAGCGCTACGCCGACCCCGACGACCGATGGATCAGCCCCTGGCAGTCCGTCGAGGCCGTCCGCACCGCCATCACTCCGGCCTTCCACGACGACCGGGCCCGCCGCGGACTGCCCACCGCTGAGGACGTGAGCGCCACCGACGTGATCGCGGCGCTGCAACTGCTGGCCGCGCACCGTGAGTACGTCGACATCGTCGAGAGCCACCTGCTCGCCGCCGCTCGCGACCGGGGCGTGTCGCTGTCCGAACTCGCCGCCGCGCTCGGACGCGGCACTCGTCAGGGGATGAACCAATACGCCCAGCGCGTCGCCCAGCGCGCCACCGAAAACGCCTCTCGCGCACCGATTATCCGCCCGACACCAACCGCCGCACCGCCGCCGAGATCGGCCCCGCGGCCGCAGGCCCCGGCGATGGCGTCCGACCCGCCGCCGAGCGGCGCCCGCAACTCCGCCCCTGAGCCCGAACCCGAATCGGCCCCACCCGCCGCTCGCGTCCAGGACACCGAAGCCGTGGCCACCCCCGGTACCCCGGTGCCGCACGCCTTGCTCATCGACGGACTCCCCGCCCGGGCGCGCACCGCATCGGATCCGGTCCGGGAGCCCGACACTTCGCAGCCCGGGGAACCTCTCGCCCCGGCACCCGCCGACGAACCGCAGGCCCCGCTGTATCAGGCCGTGCCCGTCGCACCCGTCGCGGCCCCGGATCCGTTGCCGCCCATCGTCATCGAGACCGACGACGCAGACGAGCCCGACCGCGACGAGCTCGCCAGGCGCGAGGCCGACCGGCTCGCTCGCACCGCGAATCCGGCGTGGCGGATGCGCCAGACCGCGCACAAGAACCTGCCGCAGGCCCCCGTCACCTGCCCCGGCTGTGGCCACACCGCCACCGCGGACGCCGAACGCGGCCGTTTGAAGCAAGACATCCAGGTCATCTGGCTCGAAGAGGATCCAGAGTTCGAGGGCGGCCTGGTCGAACGCCGCCACTGCCAACGGTGCCGCCCGGATCCGGCCCTGCCGGTGGCCGATGTCGAATGCATGCTGTGCACCGCCCCCGACAACGCGCCCTTCCTGCTCGGACGCTGGGCCGCCGAGCTGCACGCCACGGGCACCCTGCCGATGCTGGTGCGGCGCTGGCTCACCGTGCGCGGGCACTGGCACGAGGTACCCGAGGTCGGCATGGTGTGCCCCGACCATCCCGAGGCGTAACTGCCCCAGCTGATCCGGTGGGAAAGGTATCCATATGGATACTCGGCGACTTTTCTGTCAGCGGCGCGGGTCGCCGATGCCCATGTCGCGGCGGGCGCGGTGGAGTTGTTCGTGGTGTTCGCGGCCATGGCTGACGGCTGCGGCGACCACGGTCGCCGGGGATCGGCGAGACCAGCGCTCGATAGCGAGTCGGGCGAGGGTGCCGACGGGCAGTTTGTACACCTTGCTCGGGATGTTCAGCGCGGCGATCACCGACATCATCCGCATGACGCGGGCGGTGGCAGTGGCCCGGCTGGGCAGTTCGGCCAGTACCTGTTCACGCGCTTGGTCGAGGAGGTCGGCGTGGTGTGCCCGCGCATCCGCCAGCAGGGCATCGGCCCGGTCGGCATAGTCGGCGGGCAGATAGAAGCTGACCACCGATGCGAGCGGGAACCCATGCCCGCGCTCGAGAGCGAGATCGCCGCGGATGCGATCGGCGTAGCGGATCAACTTCAGGTAATCGGGTTCGGCGCGGTCGAGCAGGTCGATCACCGCCGCGGCGATGCAGTCGGAACTGGACGCGGGCGGGCGACGGTTCGGGGTGCTCCAGCGCCGATCGGACACAGTGAGCTGGCGGCGCCAGCCATCAACGATGCGGGCCTGGGCGATGGTCAGCTTGCCCGTCGAGCAGTGGCGCGCAGGTTCGGCGGGTTCGTCCTCGCCGTCACCGTCGTCATCCGGATCACTGTCGTCCGGCGGGGTCCCCCGGCCCGTGTCACCGTCCGCATCGGGGCCGACCCCGGGATCACCCAGTGCGTTGTCGATCAGCTCGAGCACGCGATCGGCGTCGCTGCGACCCGCTGCCATCGACCCATCCAGAGAAGCATCCATATGGATACTTTACATTAAATTCGCAGCTAGAGATCACTTTTCATATGTCGGTGAGTAGGTCTATCGTCTGGTTCGACAGTGTTGGAATCTGCTCGAGAGAAGGGGACTGTGGGTATGGGTGCTGGCAAGGACTTCGGCCCGATTCAGGCGTCGCGTGAGCTGGGCTTGGCGCGGTGGCAGTTCGAGGCGGCGCGAGCTCAGGGCACGATCGGTGCGCCCGATCGTGCCGGTCGATGGTCGGCCGAGTTGATCGCCGACGCCGCGGACCGGATCGCACAGATTCGAGATGGGCTGCCGGACGGACCGCCGATCGGGGCCACTCGCGCGGCGGAGCGGATCGCGCATCGCCTCGACGGGCTGACGGTGGCTGGCGTGGAGGTCGACGCGCTGGCCCAGCGCGGGCTGTTGGTGGAGGTGGACGACTACAAGGGCCATCCCCTCTACGACCAAGATGATCTGGACCAGGTCGCCACCGAGCACGCGGGCCTGATCGCGCAGCTGGTCGCCGAGCGACTCGCCTGGCAACAGGCCTCACTCACCCGGGACCAGGCGTGCGAGCGGTTGGGGTGGAAGCGGGCCGAGTTCGCGCGAGTGACACGGGAACGAGGCCTCGAGGCAGGCAGGTTCGACCGATGGGCACGCGCCGACGTCGAGGCATTGGCCACCGACGAGGAACTCGGCGAGGCACTGCGCCGTGCCCGGCTGCTGGGCCCGGACCAGGCCGCGCAGCATCTGCAGTTGCGGCGCCGGGACTTCGACTACCTCATCGCGGCCGGATTCCTCACCGCGGCAAAACATATCGAATCCGAGATCAGCCGCCGCCGGTATGTGACCGTGGCCCTGTACACGATCGGCGCGTGCGAAGACCTGCTCGGTTTCGACGCGATCGACTGGGAGCGTCTGCGCGGTTTGCGTCCGGGTGAGCCGTCACCGCTGCGGGAGATCACCGTGCTGCCGATCGAGCGCGCGACCCTGGTCCGCGGCCTAGCCGCCGACCTGAGCGAGACCCACGGTGTGGAGGTGGATCCGCGCTACGACTACCGCGCCGACACCTGGCGGCTGCGCTGGACACCCAACGCCACCGGGAACCCGAGCCGCGACACCGTGGCCGCCGAGATCGCTGCCCGTCCGCTGCTGCGCCCACACGCGAACCGGATCACCCTGCACCCCGAGACCACCGACCAGCAGGACCACACATGAGCGACGTGCAGATACGACTGATCGGCCAGCCTCACGAGATCACCGCGATCATGCAGACCCTGCACACCGCCGGGATAAGCGTGGCCTGGGACGGCCGCACCCGACCCCGCCGAGACGGGAACTGCGTCAGCGCCTACGCCACGATCACCGCTGCACAAGCACCTCAAGAACGGCGCTAAACCGTCCAGTTTCCTGACGGTTCCGGGACAGGACAGGGGTGCAGGTAACTCGCTACCGCCGGATTCCGCGCCTCTGCTCACACCACCTCGAGCAATCGCGCGGTGGCCGGATCCCAGACGAGGTGTCCGTGCGGGTGCAGCGCCGCGTCGGCCTGCATGCCGCAGTCGCGGCACCGCAGCTGTATTTGCCCGCCGACGGCGAAAGACTCGAAATCGTCCATCACGCCGCCGCATCCAGGGCATACGTCGCTGTTGCGGAGAGTCTGCATGGTGCCCAAGGCTAGCTCGCGGGCTGTGGAACAGTGTGTTGCCTCGCCGACCCACCCCGTGGTGCACCAGAGACTCGGTATCTCTTGTGCGGGTGCGAGTGTGGTGGACATGCTGAGTGCATGCGGGCCCGCGATATAGAGATCGGGGGCACATACCTCGTTTTCGTGCCCTACCGGCTGCCAATAAGTCGCTACCCAGATCGTGCCCAGCCCGGCACGCCGGAGTGGTCGTGGTGGTGGATGATGGGCTGCCGGTTTCGACTGACCGTGACCGCGCTCGACACCACTGGTAATACACCGATGGTCGAAGGGCTGCGGGTCACCGAGAGTTCGCTGACCGAGGTGGAACTCTCCGATGAGCAAGCCGCCGCGCTCGGCCTGCCCTATGGCAGGTACCGCGTGCGCGGCCAGATCCTCGACGACAGAGATTGGCCCGTCATGCTCCCGGAAGTGCGGCCGCTGCAGATCCCGGTGCGCTGGCTGCGCCCCACCACCGGACCACCACCCCGCACCCATGTCGACCTCGACATACTCGGCCCGTGGGGCTTCTAGTCGAAGTGCCCGATCGAGCTGGTGGGCGGATCGTCAGGCCGTTCCTCCTGGGAAAGGTCTAGTCTCTGCGGGGTGAGCGACGGCTATGAGCAGAACTGATACCCAACTTTCTGCGATCGGATACTTCACTGACATTGTGCGAGAAAGGATCTCGATCACCGTCAGATCGAGCTGTTCACCCCGGCCCTCGAGCAGCCATACAGGCTGACGACGCGCCGATGGATAAGGCCACGCGGGTCTATGAAATCCCACTGCGATATGGACATATAAGCATCTAACGATGCACCTGTCCGCGTCAGCTGCCGGCCCCGCACCGACAACCACGTCAACCATCCAGAACGCATCGGCGGTGGTGCGCGCCGCCGTCGAACACGCCCGCGAGCACCACGACCAGATGCACCGCGCACGCCGCGACATGGGCACCGAATAGCCCCGCCTACCAGCTTCCATACAGCGCACGGACACGGAGGGTATCCAAATGGAAACCCTCCGAGCAGCCAGGATTCACACGCCGATATAGCACATATAGGCGTTCGGCGATGAGCAGCCTCAGTTCAGCGAGCCCAGGCGGCCATGACGCCTTGCTCCGGACGAGCGGCACGCGACATGGACAGGCAGGGAAACCGAACACAGACACAAGCGATTCCCGCCCGCACCGCCGCCGCCGAAGTATCCATATGGATACTCCCACCGCGCGCGATCCGATTTTGCCCTCCAGCCGGCGCGGCTACAGCTCGATGTACTCCCGCGGTGAACCCTGTGCCGCCAGCCGCTGCTCTCCCGGGAATATCCGCAAGGTCGGCAACTGCTCCTCGACCTGCTCACGCGTCAGCGGAGCCGACACCGGTGCCAGACTGACCTTGTCCGACACGTCCTCCCACACTCCTCGCGGGTCCAACGCTCGCACCCGTGCCACCACGCCGTCCTCGACATACACCACCCCACGCAACCAGGGCCGCCGATCCAACGGGATCCGACCAGGGCCTCCCGACAACCGCCGATCCACCTCCCACTGCGGATCCGCCGCATCGGCGAACTCGTCCAGCAACACACGGGCAGATTGCGACTTGCGATACACCACCTGCACACAATCCCCAGCGGGCCGATTGTCCCCCGACGGCTCCTTCAGAACCTCCGGCAGTTCCCATTCCGGGAATGCGCGGCGCGTCCACTCGTACGGCGCGAATGCCGCCCGGTCGTCACTCCAGACCGTCATGATCGTGTGCTTGCCGCGACGCAGCTCATCCCGCAGCACCCGCAGCTTGTCCCGACCAGCTCGCGTACCGATCCGCTCCACCAGCATCTCGTCCACCGGTTGACTCCGCTGCCCGAGATGCCAGTACTTCATCGGCATCAACACGCCCCCGGGCTGGTCGAACCAGGCCACGACAGTAACGGCTTCTTGCTCGTAGGTCTCGTTCACCTGCTCGGCCAGTTTTCTCCGCAGCTTGGTGATGTCGATCAGGCGCAGCTCAGGCACCTGACGAATCTTACGCATATCACGCATCGCATCCGGGAACCTGCCCGCCAGGCACATCCTCGGCCCTCGCGTATCGGTGACCAGCGCCGACATCTGCGCCATCGATCTCACCTCCATCTCTCATGATCATCTCGGCAGCGAACCTGACCAGCCCAACCATCGGAAACCGGCCCGCCCACTCTGTCAATTCTGTATCTTTATATTACGCATTTAACGCAAATTACGCAATTTGAGGCGAGGGAGATACTTCACTCACTTAACCGCGGTGCACATCGAAAACCCTTGCAGTCCTGCGGTTCCCGCCTCTGACCGCTGCTCTTCAGAGCTGCCGCGACACAGTGCCGTCCCCGGCTGGCGCAGCTCCCGCACAATCACCACCCAGCCCGGCACCGCAGAGGTGCTCACCCCGGGCCGGCGCCCGCGAGTTGGCGTCCGGGCAAGAGCTTGCGCGGCCTGCGGCCGCGTGGCCCTGGGTGGGCTGGCCTGCATTGTGATCACGCGCCCCTCACGCGTCAAGGGCGCTCCTTCGTCGCGTCGCCTGCGGCGATGGCCTGGCGGCCACCCTTGACCCGTGAGCCTCTGCGCGCGAAAGGCAGGCCTTCAACGGGCGGGCAGTGCCTGCCCGCCTCCCCGCACAGGCCAGCCCACCCAGGGCCAAAAGGCCCGCGCCGGTTCCACTTCCAGCCGCAGAAATACCGCAACAGCAAAAGGTTGCGCAACGGGGCGAGAGCCCCACTCTCGCAGGGAGGCAGGGCATTCCCAAAGGCACAAAAAACACCACTTGACCAGCAGAAACACGCAAAAAGAAATGTGCGGATCGCCACACAAACCGAATGCGTGACATGTGTGATATGCGTGTAAATCTGCTAGAATAGAGTCAGGCGGGAGAGAGCGGACCGCCAGGGAACCGACCGCCCCACGCGCAGAAAGGCCACAGCGTTGACCACCACACTCGAGCGGCTGACCACCGGCGATCTGATCGCCGCCATCCCGGCGATCCTGGAGCATTTCCCCGAGAACAGGATGTGTCTGATCTTCACCAAGCGCGGACACATCGATATGGTGATCCCTGCGACCATCGACCAGGACCGAGCCGGATTCGCCGCACACATCGCCCGCGTGGCCCACGACTGCCAGATGGAAGCCGCCCGCATTGTCGTCGTCGCCCACCCTGACCGCACCAGCGCGGGCCTCGAGTTCGCCGACCTCGCGCGCGAACACCTCGAAAACCACGGCATCGCGGTACTCTCGCGCGCCCATACCTGGCGCATCCAGCGGGGCGCGATGTGGACCGACCTCGATACCCACAGCGGCGGGACCATCCCCGACCCGGCCACCAGCGCCGCAGCGGTCGCCGTCGTCGCCGCAGGACACCGCATCCTCGAGGCCCGAGCCGATGTCGCCGCGCGCTACATCCCCACCACTACGCCGGATTTCATCACCCGCCGCACCGCTGAAATCCACAGCAACCGGCCCGGATTCGCCGCCACCGTGCTGCGCGAACTCGCCGCCCGGATCGCCGTCAACGGCTACCCCGGCCCCGCCCTGGCCGCGCGCGTGAGCATCCTGGTCACCCTCGACCCCGCCGCGCGTGATGCCATGCTCGGCTTGGGGCTCATCGATCTGGACGCCGCCGCGTCGATCTATATCGATATCGCCAACCAGTTGCGCGGCCTGGCTCGCGCTCACCTGCTCGCTGCCGCCGCGACCCTCTATTACGTCACCGGCCACGGGGTAGCCTCCTTCGAGGCCATCAGCCACGCCCAGACCGCCGCCCGCGCCGCCAAGGTCGAAAACCTCTCGATGATCAATTTCGTGACCACCGCCCACGCGCGCGCATTCCGGCCCGACCTCATCCGGCGCTTTCTCGCAGCCGGGCAAATCGCCGCCGCAAAATTCGGAATAGCCGTCCCCGACTACACCGGATAACCCGAAAACCGCAGCCTACGCAATTCTCCGAGTGACCCGGATCACAACCCGTGAAATTGCGTGATATGCGTGAATTGCGTAAGATATAAATAACAGAGGAGATGGGGCGGGAAACCGGACCACTACTCAGCTCATTGAAAACTACACAGTGTGAACCCGGCCAAAGCGGCGAAACAGAATGGTCCAGCGAAAAGCGCCGGACCCTCAATATCAACGGAGTTCAACCATGACAGATCAATGGCCCCCCACGCTCACCGCCGACGATATCCATTCTCGGCGCGACCTCAGCGCCCGCCGGATCCCCTGGCCATTCGTGCAGATTCTCGGGATCCATCCCACCGGCCACCGAATCCGTTTCACGTTGTCCATGACCAGTGACTACCTCGACCATCTCGCGTTCACCGCCGAGATATTCGACGCCAGCACCCCCGTGTGGAACCACCTGTGGACCATCCCCGGATCGGCCTACAAGTACCGAGGAGGGGTAGACGAGCCGGAACCAGCGTTGGACCCCGGCACCAACATTCTTGAGCGAGCTCTGCACCAGCGCCCGCAACGCCAGGCGGCCAGCTGGCAAAAGATCGTGAACGCACTGGCGGCGAAAGCCGACGAGATCCTGACCGCCGAACCGTTGCCGAATCTCCGATAACCCCTTTCATAAGGACGATTACAGGAATGAAAAGCACCATCACGGCACATGAACTGAAGATCGGAGACTGTGTGATGCTGGCACCACGGAAATGGGGTCCGGTGAAAATCCTGACCGATCCCAAGAAATACGAGACTCAGATTTACATCACCTACCAGCGCTGCGAAACCGGGGCACGCGGAAATGCCTACATCGCGCCGGATATGGAAATCGAGCGAGCATGAGCGGCGGCGAAACAATCCGCGATCAGCCGAAAGGACCCGCCGCCCCGGCCGCCTGCCCGTGGTGCGCCGACCCCAACGCCGACGAACATTCCGACGCGCTGTGTATCGACCATCAAGCCGAATTCGAGGGTCTGAGCGTCAACCAGCTCATCGACCGCGACCGAATCCAATACGAGGAGGCCAACGGAATCTAGAAGCCGACAACAACACGAACCCGACAACACGAGCAGAAACAAAACCCGCAGGCACCGGACGCAGCCTACGCGCCCGGTGCCTGCCCCCTACAGAGGAACCGAATTGCAAACCAGCATCACCAGCCGCACCGTCGACCACTGGACCGCCGATATCGCGGCCCAGCTCAGCAACACCGAGCCCGGATGGACAGCCGAGCCCGGCAGCCCCAACGAACCGCGCAGCGTCGCCTACCTCATCGGCCCCGCCGACGACGAGCGAATCCGAATCACACTGCTGCACGAGACCAACGGCACCCCAACCGGAACGCTCAAGATCGAAGCCGATCTTGCCGACTTGGAGGACTACGCCCCGCCAGGCACCTACAGCAGCCTGCGCGAGACCCAATCCACCGACGTGCCCGACGAGATCATGATGGCGTTGCGCACCGACATCATCCCGGCCATGCGCGAAGCCCTGCCCGCCTGCCGGGACAAGCGCAACGCGATTGCCGCCGCCGAGGACAAGCGGGCCGAGATCCTGCGCGAGATCACCAAACGCCTGCCGCTGAACATCCGCCATCCGAAGCCGCGAGCCACCTGCGCGCATTTCGGCCACCACGGAGGCCAAATCGTCGGCCGGATCGCCGTCTACCCCGACGACGAAGTCGCGGTCGACCTGATCGCGTCCTACCCAGAAGCCCTCGAGCTGGCCGAATACCTCGCTGAGCGTCGCAAGCTCAACGGCGACGCCGCCGAGCCCGACACCTACGACGACGAAGCCCCGTTCTGACCGCCAGACCACACGGGGGCCGGGCGCGCGCCGCGCGTCCGGCCCCCGCCAGACCCACCAGGACACACAATGCGCCTCATCCCGCGCGCGCTCATTCGCGCATTCCGACCGCGAGCCCAACGCCGAGCGGTGAGCCCATACGCGCCGTTCGATGAGCCGACGCCGTGGCAACTCCGGTTCGACGAGCCGCCGCCGTGGCGATTCCGCATGGACTCCGACCCCGATCCGGCCGACCCATGCCCCGAGCACTTGCGCGCGCTCGAATTGCGCCGCAACGCCATCAACATCGAAACGCTGGCCAACAATCCCGAACTTGCCTACCCCGATTGCGACCCGAACAGGTTGCCCGCGCGTGACTACGGCTCCGAGATCAAGGAAGCCCACCAAGCGCTAGACGCCTACTTGATCGAACATCGTGCTGCGCTGAGCGCGTATCCGAGCTGGGCGCTGGCTTACGAACTGATCGACAGCGAGCCAGGCAATGAGGACCCCGATTCCAACTGGTGAACCCGCGCCAGCCATGGCCCGCACCTAACCCTTATTCGCCCACCTCGACAGGTGGGCATCCGACCGCCACCGCCGAAGCAACTAACGGCACAAACCGTGCCAACCAGAAAAGAAAGGTACACATGAGCACCACCGAGACCCAGCAGACCGGTCCCCTCGAAATTCCCCGCCGCGACCCCGGAGACCGCCTCCTCACCGCGAGCTGGCCAGTCGGCCCTATGGCCGAATCGGGAGAGCAGAAGCGGGCAACCTTGAAGGTTTCCTATCACAAGGGCACCGGATACCGGGCGATTCTCGGCATCATGCACGAGACGATCGGAAAATACGCGGTCACGCAGCGACTGAATCTCAGTTTCAGCCGCCGCGAGGTCACCATTCACACCCAAGACGCCGCGCGCTTCAACCGCAAGATTTTCGGCGAGATCTACACCGCCGCACTCACCGAATTGCGTACGCGCTACGAGAACGGCGACACCGCCGTTACTACATATTTCGACCCGGATTCGCCGGTATTCGACATCTGACCGACTCAGCAAAATCCGCACGACAGAAAGGAACAAAACAGAATGATCGAAAAACCATCACTCGAACAGCTCAAAATGTGGGTATCGGACGGCGTCGCCGAGGCAACCGACGGTTGCCGGGTCGAGCCGGACGGCACATGCGAGCACGGCCGCAAATCCTGGTTGCTCGAACTGGGATACATCTAGGCCAGCCGACCGCCGCCCGGTGAAACCTCGCAACCGATCAGCCCGCAGCCCGCCCGGCTGAACACCATCACAGCAATCCCCAACCAAATGGCCGAAGCACCGGGCGCAGCCTACGCGCCCGGCGCTTCGGCCCTCCACCATAGGAGACACAGCACCATCATGACAATCAGCACCATCGAGCCGCACGCCGTCGATGCCGACCAGGCCCCCGCCGACCCCGCCCCCGCCGACCCCGCCCCCGGTGCGGCTCAGCCAGATACGACCGCCCCCGCCGACACCACGCCCGAAACTGGTGACGAGCCGACCGCAGGCGGATTCACGATCACCGAACTCCGGGAACGATTGGCCGCGAGCCCATCGGGAAAGATCGTGATCGATGTGCACCCCGACGACGTCACGATCGGTTACAACGTCCGCCAAACACAGGTGTCGGTCAAGAAACGCACCATCAACTCTGTCAAGGAACACGGATTCGTCCAGGAACCGCCCGCGTTCATCAACGAACACGGCCAGATCGAGATGATTGCCGGTCAGCGCCGCATTCTCGCCGCCCGTGAAGCTGGTGTGGACAAGGTCTCCATCGTGTTGAAAACCCTGTCGGGCGACGACGCCGACGCCATCAAGGCAGCCAAGATCGAAGCCCAGCTGACCGAGAACGAAGACCGCGAGGGAATGACCGCCGGTGACGTTCTCGTCTCGGTCGAAGACTATTTGGACCTGCCCGGCGTCACCGCGACCAAGGCCGCGCGCAAACTCGGCCGCGACGCCGCCGAGCTGCGCGCGGTCAAGGCCCTGCGCAAGTCGCCGCACGCCCGCCAGACCGCCGCCGATGGACAATTGAGCTTCCGCCAAGCCGAGACCCTCATCGAGTTCGAAGACGACGACGCCGCCGAAAAGCGGCTGTTCACCGCCGCCGAGAAAGGCACCTTCAACGCCGAAGTAGCCAAGCTGCGCGAAGAACGCGAAAGGCGCGCCGCATACGCCCAAGCCGCCGAGTCCTACACCAAACGCGGATTCACCATCCTCGACGCCAAACCCGGCCCGTACGCCAGCGAGCACACGTGCTGCCCGCTGGAAAACCTGTACCGGGCAGACGGCAGCGCCGCCAGCGAGGAAGACATCAAGGACCCCAAGCAGTGGGCGGTGTACCTCAAATACGACGAGGTAGACAACCCCGAAGGGGGAATCGATCGGTATTTCGAACCCGTCTACCACTGCACCGACCGCAAAGCGGCCGGACTCAAGTACAGCTACAACCCCCCGCACATCCCCAGCGCCGAGGAGAAGGCACGCAAGAGCGCAGACAACAAGATCGTTCTCGCGGGCAACAAGTACGCCCGTGCCGCTACCACGAACCGCCGCAAGTTCGAAACCGAGTTGCTGGCGAAGCTGTGGGGACGCGACGGCAAGGCGGCCGAGAAGCTCCCGGCCGGTCTGCTCGCGTGGGCGGTACGCTTGCTGTTCACCGATCCCGGAATCATCAACGAGCACAACGCCATTGCCGTGGCCGCCGAACTGCTCGACGTCAAAGAAGGCGATATCGCCAAGAACGGCACGTACTTTGACGACATGACCGACCCGCGCGCCGCCGTCATGCTCATCGGGTTGGCGCTCGGCTCGCTCGAGGCACGCATGCAGCGCCCGAACTACCTGTACCCGGACAAGTTGCAGAAACCGGAATACTGGCGCGTCCTGCACCCAGGATCCGGGGTGTTCTGGACCGTCGACCTCAAGCGCGCGCCGCGCGAAATGCTCGACCAGCTCCGCAACAGCGCAGTTGGCAAAGGCAGGAACCACAAGCCCGGCTACCAGCCCACCCCGCTCGAACTTGCCCTACTCGGTGAGATGACCCTCACCGCAGCATTGGAAGCCGAAGCCAAGGCCGAAGTCGAAGAGGCCGGAACCCTGACCGCCCCGGCCAGCCAGACCAAGGCCCCGAAGGCCACCGCGACCAAGGCGACCAAACCCAGGACGAGCAAGAAAACCCCCGCTCCGGCCCCCGAACAGCCTGCACCGCCGACCGCCGAACCTGCCGAGCCCACCACCGACGCCGAGCCCGACCAAGCCGACACCCCCGACGCCGACCAGGGCGACGACCCCGGCACCGCCGCCGACCAGGCCGCACCACTGGCAGCCTGACCAGCCCGCGCGGACCGGAACCACCACCACGGTTCCGGTCCGCCCGGCCCGGCAACCGCGGAATCGGAACTTCGCTGCGCTCCGTGCTGTGTCATCTCGAGCGGACAGCACCCAGCCCCCACCAGTTCCCGGCCCGGCCCGCCCGAGAACACCACCCGAGCCGCGCCCCACTACCCGCGCACAGCCGCAGGCCGCGCACACCCGCCATCAGCCGGGCCGCTGCGCGGCCCCGCCGAGCGCGTATCCGCGCCCACGCCACATCCGATTTCGGAGAGGAAATCATGACCAGCCACGACTACGACCACGATCCGGTCTTCGACCTCTACAGCGTCGTCCTGACCGATACGCACACCACAGCATTGATCGTGGGCTACCTGCGCAGCCACTACCAACTGCCCGAATCCGGCGAGCGCGTACCGCTGTTCGATGAACTGACCCCCTACATCGTCGCCGACAGCCCCTATCCGCTTTACGCGCTGATCAGCCACACAGACACCTTCATACGCCGGAGCTGGCGACTCGTGCCCGCCACCTCACACCCTGGCACCCCATCGATGGTGCGGGTCGACGACGCCGACCACACCCGAGCGACCGGCACCGCCGTCATCCTCGGCGGCAACATCCACCCCGCGCTGCGCCTGTCCGGCGTACACAAACCACCTTTCCGCTTCCCCGTCCACGCCTGACCACACACAGGAGCACGAAACCCGCACAGCCACAACATAACTCACGAATAGACCGCTATCAGGCACCGGGCGCAGCCTACGCGCCCGGTGCCTCCTACTTTCACCCAGAAGGACCAACCCACATGGCCACCGAACGCACCCGCGACACCATGACCAAACGCATCGGCGCACTGCTCGCCCGCGCTGACAACGCCACGACCCCCGAAGAAGCCGACGCCTGCCGAGACAAGGCGTTCGCCCTCATCGCCAAAGAAGGCATCAGCGAGAGCGAAGCACGCGGCACCCTCCGCGAAGGCAACAACGTCGTCGAAGCGTTGACCTTCCAAATCACCGGAAAATACATCGCCCAACAGCGCTATCTGCTCGGCTCACTCTGCACCGCACTGCACTGCACCGCCGTCCTCATCGAACGATCCCGCACCAGCCAGAAAGTCAAGATCTTCGGCGTCAAGATCCATACGGACCGCGTCCGGCTGCTCTACTCGATCCTCAACATCTCCATGATGGCGACCGCCGCGAGGCTCACACCACCCACCGGTCACCGGCAGAACACCCACGGCTACCGCATCGATTGGATGTTCGGCTACGCCAGCCGAATCGGCGAACGACTCTCCGCCGCCGAAGAACTCGCCGCATCCGAGCGCGACACCGAAAGCGGCACCACCACACAAGCATTGGTGCTGGTCTCCGATGCCGAACGGGCCGAAGCCGCCCAAGTGGCCGCATACCCCAAGACCAAAAGCACCGGCTACAGCCGCGAAGTCAGGAAAAGCACCTACGACCAAGGCCGCGCCGCAGGCGACCGCGCCGACCTGGCCGACCGCGGCCAGCTCCGTGGCCGCCGCGCGATAGGCGACTGACACCCACTCAGCTGCCGAAACCATCACCACTACAACACCTTTTGGGCACCGGGCATCGCACACATGCCCGGTGCCCCCGCGCACAACAAGGGACACCAACCATGCCCACCAACCCGACACTGGCCTACCAAGCTCCAGCACTGGCCAAGGAACCGCAATTGCTGCGCACCCTCACCCGGGTCTGCCACCAGCACGGCGCGACCGACGCCCACACCCACCAGCTCTTACGTGCCGTCGTCGCCGACGTCCGCCACGTCACCTACCGCCGCCAGGTCTACGCGGCACTGACCGACTACGACAGCACCGACAATCCCGGCGCCGACACCCTCGCCACCCTCGCCGCCTTCGCCGCGAACGTGATCGACACCGAGGACCGCCGACCCGCCGCGCACGCCAGCGCCGAAGAAATCGCTCCCGAGATCCGCCGCGCAATCGCCACCGTCGTAGACGAAATCTGGGACCGCGAAAAAGACGACTACCAGCAGCAAGACGAAGACGTCCGCGACGGCCACCCATTCCAAGCACTCACCACCCTGCACAACTGGCTCGGACGATTCAGCCCCGTCCGCTGACCCCACCCGGCCCAGCCGAAACACCGAACCAGTTCCGGCCGGACCGGGCCACCCCCGCGGCCGGCGGCCGCGCACCGGGGGCGCTGCCCCCGGACCCCCGCCCGCCCCGGCAGGGCCGAACCCGCGCCGCCCGCGCGGGGCCACACATCCACCACCTCTCCCAAGGGAGCCAGCCACCATGTCCAACTCACCCAACGGTGCCCCAGCCTCATGACCACGCTCACCACCGGCCGCCCCGGCCCCGCGCTGCGGCTGATCTCGCTCGGAGCTGGAATCCAGTCCAGCGCTGTGCTGCAACTAGCCGCCGAAGGCATACTGCCCAAACCCGACGCGGCGATCTTCGCCGACACGGGATGGGAACCGGCCGCGGTCTACTCCCACCTCGCCCGCCTCGAAACCGAGGTCGCCACACCCGCAGGAATCCCCATCTACCGCGTCCGCCGCGGCCACATCCGCAACGACGCACTCAACCCCGACGCCCGCTTCGCGCAAATGCCGCTCTACATCCTGCTCCCCGACGGCAGCCGCGGAATGCTGCGCAGAGCATGCACCGCCGAATACAAGATCGCCGCCATCAAACCCTGCGTGCGGCGACTGCTCGGATTCGAACACCCCTCGCCGGTGCCGGACGGAGTGTTCGCCGAACAATGGGTCGGCTACTCCATCGACGAATCCTCCCGCGCCGCACGCGCCACCGATAACGTCGCCTACACCCGCAGCCACTTCCCGCTGCTGTTCCTACCCGGCGGCACCGGCCGCTCAACCCACGGCTGGACCCGCCAGGACTGCGAAAGATACTTACGCACAAAGGGATTCGAAAACACCCCGAAAAGCGCTTGTATCGGGTGCCCGTACCACACCAACGCCTACTGGCGCGATATGCGCGACAACCGGCCCGACGAATGGGCGGATGCCGTCGCATTCGACTACGCCATCCGCCACGGCGCGGCGCGCGCCAACGCCAACGGCCACCCCCTACGTGGGCAAGCATTCCTGCATCGCTCGTGCATGCCGCTGGACCGCGCGCCCATCGACCATGTCACCGCCGCCGAATGGCGCTCCCGCCAGCTCGACATGTTCGACGCCGTCGCCGATCTCGAGATCGAACGCGGCTGCTCACCGTGGGGATGCCGAGGCGACGACGACGAAGACGACACCATCAACGCCACCTGGTACGTAGAGGCCCCCAACGCCGCGTGAACCCCACAGCGAGCACGGGCCGGGCGGACACACCGCCCGGCCCGCCCTCACCGCCACACCTCATCGCGCCCAGCCAGAACGCCTGTGCTCTGGCGCGCGACTTCCCTTCTGCACCAATCCATTCCGACAATCGGGCAACCACAAGGAATCACACATGCCACTCACACCGACCGACCCCATCGGCAGCTACTTCGACGGCTGGGCCGTGCCCACACCCGCCGGGGAATGGCACTACGAGCTCGACGACTGGGGAATTTACTACGGCGCGGGCTGGTGGCCGTTCCACCAGTACTACGAGCAGACCCACGGTCCCTCCCGCCTCGCACCGGCCTCGATCAGAGTCTCCCCCGACACCGCCTACCAATCCTGGCGCAACGAATCCATCCTCCTGTGGCCCTGCGAAACCCACCCGAACCGCGTCGACGCCCGCCCGACCCTGTTCGTCCGCACGCAAGGACTCGGAGCCATCGTCGCCAAAACCGACATCACCCTCGACATCAAACAGCGCGCCACCACCATCGCCTCGACCTGCCCGCCACAACTACGCGAACAAGCCGAAACCAAAGCCGCCCGGCTACTGCGATTCGTCCTCGACCACCGCCGAGCACGCCGCCGCGGAATCACCGAACCCGAGACGGCCTACGGGCGATGGATTCACCGCACCCAGCACCGCTACACCGCCAAATAACGCACTACCAGCAACAACACCTCTACTTCCCTTCTGCCGCAACCCATCCCGGCAACGAACAACTCTGTCGGAGAAACGAGGAACCATGAACGACAATCCCACCCAGAACGGCCCGCTCGGCTGCGTCGTCGAAGTCGACCGGTCCCCGAGCAACGACCCACGCACCGAAGCATTCGCCGCGAACCTGACCACCAGCCTGCTCGCGCTGGTACCGAAATGGATCGCAACCACACGCCACTGGACCGACGAACAACTCCAGCGCGCCGCACCCGCGGCCGCGCAGACAATCGCCAGCCACGGTGACGACCTGCAATACGGCGGCACCAAACGCGGCCAGGCCCTCAACGCCGTGGCCAAGGCACTGGCGATCCTCGCCCACACCGAAGGCGGCGTCACGGCCCTGGGCATCCACGCCTGCCAGCAACCACACCACCCTTGCCCCGCCCAACGACCTCGAACCACCAAGGACCCAGAGGAATCCCGAACACTGACCACCACAACCGATACCGCCCCGACCACGACACCGGTAGTCGCTCTGCGAATCGAGCCCGCAGAACTGCACACCTCGCTCCGCGAGACGTTCATGCACGAGTCGCTGAGCTCCCCGCCCAACCCATTCGCCGAATCCGCGAACTGGAGCCAGGCATGGGCCGCCCTACTCGCCGACGCCGTTGAGGAAGCCGACGAGGGCGAACTACTCATCAACCCAGCCACCGGGCACACGGTCGAACTCACCGTGCGCGTCCACGACCGCGCCGACGCCTGGCCACATATCACCATCGAGCTCGACGACGCCGAAACCCTCGATCAGCTCGCCACCCACACCTACACCAGCCCACCCCCCGAACGGCCAGACCGCACCAAGCCGGGCACCTGGGAATGCGCCGCCGCCGATGCCACCCACGCCCTACTCACCGTCCTGGCTGACCTCAACCGCGCCGCAGCCACACCACCAGCGGCCACGCCGACCACACCAGCAGATCCCACCGCCGCCTGAACAGACCCCGCCAACACAGCTGCGGGCGGAACCATCCGCCCGCAGCTGTCGCGGCGGCCCGCTAGTCCGAAGGAAATCGCCATGACCGCCCGCCTCCCAAGCGCGGCCTCGAACCAGCTCTGCCTGGACCTGCCCGAATTCACGACTCCCGTGCTCTCGACCGAAACCCCCGAACTGTGCGATTACGACATCATTCTCTTGAATAATTCCGGCGGAAAAGATTCTCAAGCAGCATTCGAAATAACAATGCGCGCCGCACACGCCGCGCGGGTCGCCGATCGCGTCGTCTGCGTTCACGCTGATCTGGGAATAATGGAATGGTCAGGAGTAAAAGAACTCGCCGCCGAGCACGCCGCCCACTACAAGGTACCTTTCAGAGTGGCACGCAGAAACGGCCCCGACCTGCTCGCACATATCGCTGCGCGCCGAATGTTCCCCGACAGCAAAAACCGTTTCTGCACATCGGACCATAAAAGAGGCCCTATCCGGGTCATTATGACCGATCTCGTCCGAGACACGCGTCAACGCCTCCGACGTAACCAGATCCGGCTGCTCAACGTCATGGGATTACGTGCACAAGAATCCCCGGCACGACGAAAACTCGCCCCTTATTCCCACGACAGCAGCGCCACATGCCCCTGCATAGAATGCCAGCACAAACGCGCCGCGGCCGCCGAATACATCGCCCGAAAAGAGAAAATACCCGCACACCTCAAAGTCGGCCACGGAGCCAGCAATACCCGCCGCCACGTCGACACATGGCTTCCCGTGTATCACCTCAGCACAGCCGGGGTATGGGAAGTGGTGGCAGACGCCGCAACCCGCTCCCATCCCGCCTACAGCTGGGGGATGCCGCGGCTCAGCTGCTCCTGCTGCGTCCTTGGTTCCAAGTCCTCGCTCATCCTCGCCGCCCAGCTCCGCCCCGACCACGCGGCCACCATCGCCCGCCTCGAAACCCAGATCGGGCACCGCTTCCAACGCGATCTATCGATGGCCGAGGTGATCGACCTCGCCGCCCGCAGACCACGCATCGACGTCATCGAGGACTGGGCAGCGTGAGAACCTCGCAGCCCCGGCCCCCGCAACGAGACCCGAAATATCGGAGCAGGGCAGGGCAATCGAGCCAAGCCGAGTAGACGCCCACACGCGACGACGGCCGACCGGAACAACTTCCCGGTCGGCCGTCGAGCCGAAATAACGGCTGTCCGCCGCGAGCCTGCCGCTACGGTTCCAGAGGAGAACCGTCCAGGTTGTAACGAGGCCGCACCATCTGCCAGCCCGTCTCTGCCTTCGTCGCGCCGTGCGCCCGGCCCTGCACCACCGCCGCCACATCATCGGCCGACACCGGACTCAGCGACACCAGCACCCGCGCGGCCTCACGATCCACCTCCGACACATCAGCCTTCATCGCATTACCTCAATCCCACTCGCGTACAACGTCATTCCCCCGCACCCGGCACATCCGCCCGGCCATACCAGAGTAAGGCACTCCCGGCACCCACGCCGCCATACCCGCAGGACACACCCGCATGCCGCGCCCAGCAGGTCCCTACACAAGCACCGCGCGCGGCCGGCGGCCTGCAGCCGATCACCGATGATGTGAGCTACCGCGACACAGCACCGTCCCCCATCCGCGCAGCTCCCGCACAATCACCACCCAGCCTCGTGCCGCAGAGGTGGACACCCCGACCGGCGCCAGTCCAGATCCGAGCACCGGCACCCCGCGACCAGTGCAGTGGCCGACACGGAATCTCGCGGCCAGGGTAGGCGCGTGGTTGCGCGGCCGTTGGCCGCGTGGCCCTGGTGGTGGGTCGGCCTGCATTATGTTCACGCGCCCCTCACGCCTCAAGGGCGCTCCTTCGTCGCGTCGCCTTCGGCGATGGCCTGGCGGCCACCCTTGACCCGTGAGCCTCTGCGCGCGAAAGGCAGGCCTTAGCGGGCAGGCGGTGCCTGCCCGCCTCTTTGTGCAGACCGACCCACACCAGGGCCAAAAAAACCTGGATGCGACCCCTCCAGAGAGCACAAAAGGCCCGTTCACGCCCTCAAATCCGAATATTTCGGAGTGAGAAAGGCCACACCTTGTCAACCCGCTTAAAAATGCGTGATATGCGTGATAACTGTAGAATAGAGTTTGTAAGTTGGTGAGCGACAGGGAATCCGAAACGGACACCGCGCCGACTTGCGGAAGGGCTCGAAATGATCGACTACATCAAAATGACCGGCGGAGAATTCGTTTCCTCAACCGCCGCTCTCTTGATGAGCGCCACATACGGCGTGCCCAACCTCGAACACTGCATCATTATCGCCGTCATTCACAATGACGGCACCATGCATTCCATCGGAGTAATCAACCTCGAGGAATTCGACAACGCCGCCGCTGTCGAAATTTTCGCCGGTCGAAGCCTCGATTCCGAAGAATTCGCAATCCGCGTGGTCGCCGTCGCCGACGCCGACCACGCCGCGCAAGGAGTATTCGCATTGGACGCGATCACCGGAGCAGCCGAGCGTGCCGGTATCTCATTGTTGAACGTGATCATGACCCCGAAAATCGCCGCCGGTCAGCACTGGACCGACCTGCGCACCCAGGAATACGGCATCCTGCCCGACCCAGCCATGACCGCGCCCGCAATCGCGGCAATCGTCGACGGATTCGGCCCCCTGCCCGACGCGGAGGAAATCACACGCCTGTTCACCGAGATCACACCCGCCGACACCGACCACGCCCGCACCACCCAGCGCGACAACCCCCGATTCGGCCGTGACACGCTCCACGAGGTGCGCAAGACGATCGTGGAATACCTGCGCACCTACGACCCCGATTGGGCCGACGGCGGAGTCATCGGCGCGGACTTCGCCGCCGACGAGCGCACCCGCTTGCTCGACAACACCGCCGAAGGACTCGCCGCCCGCATCGGCGTTCTGGTCGAGGTATCCGGATCAGCCCGAGACGCCTTGCTCGGACTCGCCGTAATCGACATCCCCACCGCCGCGCGGATCTACACCCACATCGCCAACCAACTCGAGGGCATCCACCGCGCCCACATGCTCGCCGTCGCCGCTGTCCTGTACCACGTCGACGGCCGACCGTTCCACGCCCGCGACGCGCTCTACCGCTGCGGACTCGCGGTCCTGGGCGAAAGCGGCCACCTGTCGGAGACCATGCCCGTCATCGGCCGCGCCCTGCTCGCCGCCGCCCGCGCCAACGTCGAAACCGACACCGCCCGCCGGTTCCTGGCACTCGGACCGATCGCCGCCCGCCGGTTCGGCATCGAAACCCCCGACTACGACCTCTACCCAGCCGAGTAGTCAGCCCCACACCAGACGGACCCCCGGCCCCCGGGGGTCCGCCCCTGGTACCCCAGCCGAGCACACGCCCCCACCCCAGGCACCCGGCCGTGGCCCCTATCGGCAACGGCCGCAACGGAACTCGCTGCGCTCGTGCAGACGACATCAGCGGCCCACACCCGAACCCCACCAAACCCAGCCCCGGCCAACCCAACACCACAGCCCGCAAAGCGGTTGGCACCGGCCGCTACGCGGCCGGTGCCAAGCCTTCCCCGTCCCACCCGAACCGACAGGAGACCCCTCATGCACGACCCGATCACCACCGAGCCACTGCCCGACAAAGGACTCGCCATCTACACCGCTGACACCGCCGAACCCAGCGCATGTATCTTCGTCGGCTGGTCCGAGACCGACGGCGCGCTGTGCATCCAGATCGACACCACCGACACCACCGGCCGCGTCCGCATCAACGTCAACGACGCAGCCGTCTACGACGGCATCGTGTTCGACGCCGACCCCGACCGCAGTGACCACCACGACACCGTCACCAGCTACGCCGCCGAACTCCAGGCCCGCCTCGCCGCAACCCTGGCATTGTGACCACCCGGGCCGGGGACACAGCCACACCAGCCCTGGACCGGACCACGATCCGCGCGCCGACCGCCACACAGCCCCACGGCGATCGGCTGCGCGCCGTGTACCTACAGATCGATCCCGCTCTCACGCGGAAAACTCACATCGAACCGCACACCATCAGGCACCGCCCGATACCGCACCGGCTCACCAGCCACCACCCCGGCGACATCCTCCGCCGACGGAGCCGACAACTCCACCAACAGCCGCGCCGCCTCCCGCTCCACCTCCGAAACACCGCTCACAACAGCCATCCTTTCCCCAACCAGACCGCACCGACCGCGCACCCGCACGACCCATCCCACCAGCCTACAAACAACCCACCACACACACCCCACGGCATTCACACCGACCACCCCAGCCCCGCACCCGGCCGCCGGTCACCACCCGCACCCGGATATTCAGAGCTGCCGCGACCGAGAGCCTGCCCGGTCTGCGCAGCTCCCGCACAATCACCACCCAGCGCCATCACCTCCAACATGGGAACTCCGGCGCCGCACCCGGCGGCCGTCACCGGGTCACCCACGCCCGCGAGCTGCGCTCGCGCGTCGGCGCGGACCCGTAAGGGTGCCGGCGCGCCCCTTCGGCCGACCTTCCGCCACGGTCGCACACCAGGCCCCGGCATGCCAGGTCGTACGTCCTCGCTGCGCTGCGGGCGCTCCACCTGGCACACCGAGACCCGGCGCGCACTCGCCACTCCAGGCCGACCGAAGGAACACACCGACACCCGCCACCCTTGCGTATCAAGGCCCGCGCCGCCGAACCACCCCGCGGCCTGGCGGCCGCGCACCGGGGGCCAGCCCCCGCAACCCCCGCCCTCGCCGGGAGGCAGACCTCCCAAAGGCACAACCAGCAAAAACGCAACCCCAAAAAGCAAAAAAGAACAGTGAAAAAGACCACTCCCGCGAACTCCTCTAGAATTGCGTGATATGCGTGCTAACTGATAGAATAGAGTTGTAAGGCAGAGAGGAAAGGCCAAGGAAATGGAGACCAGCATGACCCCCGAGATCCCCGCGTACGAGATGCCCGCCCACCCGCTCGAAAAGAAGCTCATCGAGGAATTCATCAAGTACGACGTCTGCCGCCAAATCTTCGACCCCACCACCAAAACCATTCTCGACGTCCGCACGTGCGCCGCCCTCATCGACGGCGACAACGTCCGCGCCGTCCGAGACCCGAAATTCCTGCGCGCAGCACTGGCCAAGGACAACGTCCGCGCCGAACTGCTGAAAAGGTGGCCCAACATCCGGGTGTACTACCAGGACAAGGCCGCCAAGTAGGACAGCTACCCCGCCGCCGCGTACCCATCTACAAATTGCGTGACATCTGCACACAGAAATTGACTCGAAGGGACTTGTACGTGACACCCCCGCAGCCACTCGCGATTGTCACCACAACAGCGGATACGGCTACCGCAATCCGCCTTTCTACCCCGAGCAATCCCGCTTGAAGCCCGGCGAAATGTGGTGCGTCGAATGCGAATCCGTCGTGCCCGACCCCATCGAGACAGCCCGCCGCCACGCCGCAGCACAGCCGTGCCTGCGCGGCAACACCGGCGACTGCCACGGCGAGGTCACCGACCGCGCCTCGTTAACCGGCCTCACGATCTATGAATGCGCCTACCACCTGGCCGAGTCGCTAGAGCGTGAGCAAGGCCTTCGCCAGCGCTACCCCGAGCAGCAGCCTGCCGATTTCGACCCCGGATATGCCGGTGAATCGTGGTACGGCGACGACTAACGCATTTGCCGCAAGCCTGAGTTATCAATTGTTGAATCTCCGAAAGGTAATTTCATGAGCACAGTCACGCACGCTATCGAAATCAAGGAACGCGAAACCGTTACGGTGCCGATCAACGGAGCCAACCGAGTTCCGTACAAGATTAGCACCCGATTCAAGATAGGAACCGAAATCCATTCGGTAAACGAGTCGTTGTTTACCGTGTTCGCTACCGGCGAGACCGGAATGTGCCGACACTGGAAAGTCGTATTCGACTACCACACGACCAAAGAGACCGCGCGTAGGCTCGCGAAACTGCTTGGCTACGACGACAATCGGATCGAAAAATGGGCAAGCCGCCGAGACGAATTTATCTGCTATGGGATCCGATGGTGAGACGTCATCGTTTCCGATATCAACGGATCGCCTCATCATGGCCAGAGTCACGCGAATAGTGCCCGGAAACCCCGGCGACGACAACAACAGAAGACACCCCGGCAAAAAAGTGGTGGAAGTAGACGACGTCGGAGGCGACAAAATAGAAGTATTCGACCTCGGTGCGACGTTCCACCTCAAAATCACCGAGCGCGGGAGCGGAGACTACCGCTATGCCGATGTCCACCCCCTCATCCTGCAAACTCTCGCACTCCGAGCCTTGGCGTACCTGAACAAGAACAACCACAACTAACCCAACCCAACCGCCGAAAAGGAGCCGAACCAATGGGACGCATTTCCGGCAACATCGCCCGCATTTCCGATCTGCACATATTCGAGAACGGAGACCGCAGCCGCACCGTCGTCTATCTCACCGTCATCGAGAACCATGACAAAAGTGACGGAAACGGCGGCCGCACACCGGCGGGCCGCACCGTCTACGACGTCAGTTTCTCTATTGGGCAGATGGCCGAGCGCGTACGCGGCAGCTTCAACGTCGGTGACCCGGTGCTCATCTGGGACGACGACGACAAGCGCCGAACCAGCCTCAACACCAGCCGCGCCAACGGCGAGCCCGAGCCGGTGATCAAGGCCTACGGCCTCGATATCGGCCTGTCCTGCCGCTACGCGAAGCTTTGCGACCTCTCCGTGCCGTCCGCGTCGGCCGCCGCCTGACCACTCACCGACCCGCGCAGGCAGCGGGCACAGCCTACGTGCCCGCCGCCTGCCCCGAATGGAAAGGGACGCAACACCATGCACGCTCGCCCCGACATCTCCGCCCTGTACTGGCCGATCGACGACCAGGACGCCCAGCAGCAGGCAAGCGCCGACGCCTACCGCACCGGCGTCCGAGACGCCGCCTTGCGAGCGGTCACCGAGTGCAGCGCGGCACTGGTCACCGTGCCCGCCGAGAAGACCGGTCGCCGCATCGATCTGCGCGGCTGTATTCGCGCCGAGATCCGCCGCGCCGCCGCGCACGGCGCGACCCGCGAGCAGATCCGCGCCGCCCTCACCGCCCGGCCCGCCGACCCCGAAGGACATCACAGGATGGATATCGAATTCGTGCGCCTCACCCTGCCCAACGGCAACTATGCCGAGTGGATCGACCACGGCCCCGACCGGCCCGCACTGGTCAACCTCTACACCCGAAGCGGTCTATTCGCTGGCATGGAGCGAACCAGCTACGCGACCGACGAGACCACCGCCCAAACCATCCAGCGGCTCAGCGCCGCCTATCCCGCCGCCAAACTGTCGCGCCTCACCTGGGACGAGGTAGCCCCGGGCAAGACAGCGCCGCAGCGACCAGCCACCGCCCAGCAGTCGCAGACCGGAACCCAGGAAGGGCAGCGCCAATGCTGATCGCGCGCCGCCTCCCGGTCGATCACCCCAACTACAACGGCCCGGACGTGCAGGTCTGGCGTGTCGTTGATCAAGGCTATGGCGTCGAGGTCCTGCAATATGTCGAGCACATCGACCACAACGCCGCAGCCACAACAGAAAGCGCCCTGACCGCCGCCGGGTACACCGTGGCCGGTCCCTGGAAGCCCGAAGCCGACACCGAGCAGGCCCGCGAACGGATGCCGCTCACCGCCGACGCACGCGGATTCATCATGCGCATGTTCCGCCTCTACGTCCGCCCCGGCCCATGCCACGCCGCCGAACCCGACGCCGCCGGAGTCGTGCAAACCGTTCTCGCCCGCCTCCTACTGGTCGGCCAGATCCCCGCCGATACCGCCACACTGCCCAGCCACTACCGCGCGGCCCTGCGCGAACGCCTCGCCGAACTCACCGCCCGCGCCGCCCGGCCACCCCAGCCCGGCCACACACCCCCCGAGGTATGCCAGCGCGCCGCAAAACACCTCGCCCGCATCATCCGAACCCTGGAAACCGAATACGCCGAATCGTTCTAACCCCACGCATTCGGCCCGCGGGCACCACACACCCACGGGCCGAATGCGTGACAAGTCCGAACAGAAAAACGACATCAGGAGAGACCCGCAGATGCACGTCACCCGACCCGAGGCCTTGCGCTGGACGACCACCATTCCCCTGCTGACCGGATGGCATCGGTTCGCCGCATTGGTCGCCCGCTACGACCTCGCACGATCCCTGCGCCGCATCGGCGAGATAGTAGCCCGCAGCGAAGTTCTCACCGGCCGCACGCTGGCAATCACCGTGACCTGGCATACCCACGAAGGCACCGACCGAGGCCACCTCACGCCAACCGTGCGCACCGTGCGAAACGCCCTCACCGCCGCCGGAATCGACACCACCGGCGCGACCATCACCCCGCAGGCCCGCGCCACAACCGAGGCAATACGCCCCGGCACGCCCGCCCTCACCTACCCCGAACTTGTCGAAGCAATCACCCCGCGCGTCGTCGTCGAGATCACCACCAACTGACCACCCCCGAGCACCCGCCGACCACCACAGCCCGAACCCGCGCCCCGGTGGCCGGTGGGAGCCCAGCGGATCGGAACTCCGCTGCGCTCCGTGCTGCGCCAACTCGAGCGGCCAGCACCCAGCCCCCACCGATTCCCGGCCCCGGCCCGCCCGAGAACACCACCAGACCCACGCCCCAAGACCGCGCACGCCGCGCCCAGGAGCCCCGCACAATGACCCACCACAGCCCCACGGCCGCGCCCACCTTCACCGGGCTACGGTTCCGCGTCACCCGCATTGACGGTGGCGCCGTCACCTGGACCACCACCAACAACGAGGCCGACACCGTCTCCTTGCTGCGCCGGGCTGTTCGCGTGCGCCGCGCCACCGTCGAGGCCCGCCGATCCGGCGGATTCATCATGCGATGGACCGTCCACCACCTCACCGGCGAGCCCAGTACCGCCACCATCACCGCCGAACCTCTCACCCCCGCCCGCCTCACCAAGACCATGCGCGCCGACCTCGAGCACATCGCCGAGCACCCCTCCCGGGCACGCTGGCGCACCGACGGAAGCCTTCACGTGGGCTTCCTGGGCCGCATTCCCCCCGCCACCGCGCGACGGCTCGCCGACCGCGGACTCATCGCCAGCGACACCGCCAACAGCGCGGCCGTGCGGCTCACCCTCGCTGCGCGCCTGGCCTTGCTCGCCGAACAACACCGCACGTCCACCCGTCAGCCGCGCGGCTGGTACCGGCCCGGGGATTACTTGCGGCCCGGTGAATGGGCGCTCAGCGCCGGACTGTGCCGAGGAGGCGGCAAAAGCGGGCTCATGCACGACGGCACCAGTTCCGCGACATGCAGTTGCGGCGACTTCTACGAACCCGCCAACGACCGCCGCGACGCCGCCCACCGCGCGCGCGAGCACCGCCAGTACGCCGCGGCCGCCCTGGTCGCCACCCTCTGACCCGCACCCCGCACGCAAGGACACTCGCCATGCCTCACAACCACTCTCGACGCCCCCGCCCCCGATCCCACAAGACGCGCATGCTCGCCGCCCACCGCCCCGAAATGGAACTACTCGCCGAGATCGGCGGCCGCCCCCGCATCGTCGGCACCGGCGGCGGATTTCTGGCCATCGAAGCCGCCGCAGGCCCCGCCGCCGATCCCCTGGGCACGCTGTATCTGCTGATCACCACCCAAGACCACTACCTAGCCACCGACCGCGCCGACATCACTGAATGGACGGTATCCCTCTACGACGCCGCCGCCGATCACCGCGCGATCTCCTGCGCAGACGGCCCGACCTTCCTCCACGCCTACCGCGCCGCATGGGCCGCATTCCGCACCGGAGACATCATCGAGTAACCCCCGGCAAGTGATCTGGATCATGCATCGCTAGTTTGCGTGATATGCGTGACATGCGTAAGATTGCAGATACGGAAACGGGGGCGCTACAGCCACCCGCTCACCAAACAGAGAAAGCATTTCCATCAATGGCATCCATCACCTTTGTGCACACTCGCCAGCTAGGAACTCTCGTCTACGGCACATTTCGCGACAAGGCCATCGGCGAAGCTCTCACCGAATACCCCTGCAACTTCTCCTTCGACCGGTACGACTCGCTGCCCGAAGACGACGAACTCGGTTGGCCCGCCTGGTATCTGCCCCACTCACGGCGTCGACGACACAACCGATACGCCATTGACACCGCGGCAGAACGCCTCCGCGAACTTGGGCACGAGGTAACCGTCACCATCGACGACACCACCCCCGCGGTCGGGTTCGCCGAGTTCCGGCAGGAAAAATACGATCGCGCAGACCTGCGCGCCGCCGCCCTCGCCTACCGAGCACGGCGCAAGGATTGGGAATCGAACGCGATCCAGTCTGCGAACCGCTCAACCTACGAGCAATTGAACGGCCAGCCCATTCTTGTTGGCCACCACTCCGAGCGCCGTCACCGCAACCTACTCGACCGGCTGTGGCAGCGTGAAGGCAAAGCGATCGGGCTCTATCGCGAGTCGCAAGGTCTGTTCGCCCGCGCGGCCGCCGCCGAGATCATGCAGGCCGCAGCAGAGGACCCAGGCACGACGCAGCGGCGGCTGAAGAAGATCGAAGCCGAGCTGCGCAAGCTCGAGCGCGACATCAACGCCTGCACCAACGTGCATGCCATCGCGATCTATCGCGCTGATCTGTGCGAAACGCTCGAGGAACACGCCTACTGGACCGCCGTACTCGAGGCGTCCGGGGTCAAGGTCTGGGGACCGGACGACTTCGCCAAAGGTGACTTCGTCCTAGCCCGCTTCGGCGTATGGCACGAGATCGGGCGCGTCAACAAGACCTCGATTTCCGTCGCCGGTCGCTACACAGTCGGATCGAAGGTCGTTCGGCTTACCGACCTCGAGAACGGCCGCCCCGTATCGGTGCAGCCACTGCCCTACGACGAGGTGCGAGGCCACCTGTCCGCCGAGGAGGCGCGCGAGAGGTGGCCGCAGCTGTTCGTCGAAGACGTCGAGCAGAAGGTACCGGCCAAACCCGGCAAGAAGCGCGGCAAGACCAAGCTGGTGCACAAGACCGGCCTACAGGGTGAGCACTGGTACTGGACCGTGGAGGGCACCGAGTATCACGCCTACTGGCCGCACCCGGAAGGCTGGTACGGCTCCACACCGCGCGGCGAACTGGTCGACCTTCCGGCGGTGCGCGTGAAGTCGCGACCGATCCCGCGCGGATTCACGGCCCGCTACGACACCGAAATTGCGTCGCTGCCAGTCGACGGACCGGTGTGGTGGCCCGAGCAGGTGCACAACCTCATGCGCGCATTCGTCGAGGCACGCAGCTACGTGCGGGCATCGGCAGACAGCGAAGCCGACCAGGCGACCGCGTGAGCGGCCCACCCTTCTAACCCCCCACCCGAGATACCCCGGGCTGCCCTATGCCCTCAATGTGTGACAAACGCAAACAGAGTGGGGCGGCCCGGGCCACACCGAAGGGCCGCATTCCGCCCCGGAGACATCATCGATCGAGCAACCCGCGAATAAGTGATCTGGATCATCACTACGAAATTGCGTGATACGCGTGAAATGCGTTAGAATTAGAAACAGAAGAACAGCTCAAGAAACGGACGTGAGAAGCAAAAATGGGTAAGCATCAGTACACCGCCGAGGAAATCACAGCATTCAAAGCTGCGGACGAAGCCCGCTACGACAAAGCCGACGCCGCACTCGACGACCCCGGCTACATCGCGGGCATCATTGGGCACGCTGGCGGACTGGTCTGTGCGCGGTTGTTGCGCTACAGCCTGCGCAACCTGACCCTGATCTACAAGCAGGCCGAGGAACTGGGCATCACCGTTACCGACATCGACAGCGCGAAAGGATGGCGTCTGCGCGGCCGCACACCCAATCAGGACCCTCTGCGCGTCGTCGCGCCGGGCAAGAGGAACAAGCGCGACAAGCGCAACGACGCCGACTCCGCCGGAAGCGACGCGCAGCCCGGCGACAACCGAGACGACAGCAGCGACAAGCGCCGTCCCCGCTTCCGGATGATTTCGGTCTACGACATCAGCCAGACCGAGCCGCTCGAGGACTTCGCCGACGAACCCGCCGAACCTGAGCACGTCGAGGACCCCGCAGCCATACTGTGGCAGACGCTGACGGCCGAGGCCGAGCGACTCGGCTACACCGTTGACGCCACCGGCGAACCCGACGTCCCCAACCTCGACGAACAGTCCGCAACCATCACCGTCGGTTCCGGCCGCCCCGCCCAACAGCTTGCACAGCTGCTCGGCCCGATGATCGCCCAGCGAAGCCGCGCCCGCCGCGCCGCACGCCAGGACGAGAGCGCTGACCATGGGTCTGATTCCGTGCTGCTCGACCTCGGGCCGCTCGGTTTCGCCCGCGCCCAGCTCGACACCGACATCGAGCACGCCGCCAGCCGCTACCGCGTGCACGGGCCGAGGTTCAATGGGACGATCACAGTTCTGATCGATGACGCCGCACTCTCGGAAGAACTGCGCCGCGTCTACGTCGTATACGGTGCCGACGACGGAACCGACCGCTACAAGTACCGCAGCAAAGAACGACCAGACCTCCCCGTCGTCAACGGTGCGCAAATATGCGGCGGAACCGTTCTCGCCCTCGACAACGTCGGCACCCTCGACGGCTGGCGCATCAACTGCATGCGAGTCCGCGGCGGATCCGCACCCGCCAAGACCGCCGACCGCACCGCCGCCATCGTGCAAGCGATCCTCGCGCACTACATCACCCGCGACGACCTACCCCAGCTGTGGCGCGCGGCCGTCGGCATCGACGCACGCAAACACCAAGCAGACGAAAACGCAGAAGCCGCAAAACTCGCGGCCCAAATCGAGAATCTGACCGCGGCGCAACGCAAGCGAGAAGCCACGGCCGCCCAGTACGCCGCCGCCGCGGCCCAGGCATCAGCCACCAGCTAACGCCACCAGCTGACCGACCCATACTCCCGAGAACACCCCGGGCCGCCCCATGCCCTAAATGTGTGACAAATGCAAACAGAGAGGGTGGCCCGGGCTCTACCAACGCCCACCACCACCAATGCCCCGGGCAGACAGGAAACTCCGAAATGACCACCAACGCACCAGAATTCGACCGGATCTTTACCACCCGCCAAGGTCGCCGATTCACCGTCCGCTATGTCCCCGCAGGCTCCCCGCTCTACAGCGCCAGCACAAAACGCAGGACCGACAAAACATCCATCGTCGAGTTCTACGATCCAACCCAGATCGGCACTCCGGCCGTGCACGGCCACCGCATCGGACAGTTCACCGGCGCGAGCTACCACGTAGGCACGCTGCTCGGTCTGGACGAACCGGGCACCGGTGCCGGTGGGCTCGCATTGGCCGGAAGTGTCGACGCCTGGACGATCGACGCCGACACCATGACCGACATCCGGGCATGGGTCGCCCAATTCGGCACGCCCAGCGCGGCGAAAGCGCGCATTCTGGCAGGCCACCCCGTACGCAACGGCGGCCGCCGCGCACTGCGCCACGCCGAACACTACGGAGCCCCCGAAGCGTTTCGGCCCTACACCGCGCCGAACGGCATCGAATGCGGCTGGTACGCCCGCCACGGCACCGCCGACTGCGGCCACGAATACGCCAACATCCGCACCGACGGCCGCGCCGATATCGACTCCGGCTACAGCATCGACCCCGACACCGACCTGTCCTACTGTTACGGCTGCTACACCGACCGCAAGCGTGCTGATCTGGATTCGCTGACCCACGGCCCCGGCCGCGTAGTCGGCTACATCGCCAGCGACGGCCGCACCCTGACCACATGGAACGGCGACGAGCTGGCCCGCGTCATCGACCACCGGCCCCGCCGCCGGTCGCACTGGTGGAAATTCCGGCGCGGCCACCGCACGTTCTACGGCGTCAACGCAGGCCCCGGCCTGGAAATCATGGTGCGCGCCTACAAGGACAGCGCCCCGCACAGCGCGTAGCCATCCATCCCCGCCGACCACCGCCAGCCGAACCTGCCCCGGTGGTCTGCGGGAGCCCCGCGGAATCGGAACTCCGCTGCGCTCCGTGCTGTGCCTAATTCGAGCGGCCAGCACCCAGCCCTCACCGGTCCGCCATGCCGGCCCGCCACCCCACCGGAACCACACCCGCCACCGCCCACACGCCGGAAGGACACCACCGATGCCCGCAATCACCCTGCTCCACCGCGCCCTGATCGTTCTTGCCGTCGAAGACTACGCACCGGGCTACTTCTCGCCCCTCGAATGCCCGTGCGCGGCATACGACGCCGCCTGCTACGTCGCCGCCTACGACCTGCGGGCGCTGGTCCCCGTCTATGGACTCAAATCCCTCCAGTACGAGGCCTACACCCACATTCAGCGCCACCCGCAACTACTCGCCCGCACACCCGCCGAATACGCGGCCCGCCACGCCGCGCGCGAACGCGAAGGACAACGCCTCGCCGCGGCCGCCGTCACCGCCCACCGCGCCGGACACACCCAGCGCGCGGCCCTACTCATCGACGACGCCGAGCTGATCAACCCCCGACTCGATTGGACCACACACCGCCGCGCGATGCTCCTGCCCGCACCGAAACTCGCCGCCGCAGGGTAAGCACCCCGAACCCATCCCGACCCGCCGCGCGCGCAACCCGCCCGGCCCAAGGCATCGAGACCACCTAACACGGCACGAGAACGCCAGCGCCAGAACGGAATACACGATCATGGCAACCGCCCAAAGCCATCAATACACTCGACAACAACGCGCCAGCGCCCCGAGCAGTACGCCCGCCCGACGGGCGCGGTTCGCCGACTCGGCCACGAGAGGACGGGGAATGCAGCCACACAGCGACCACCCCGCCGCCGAGGGCCCCGACCTCCGGCTAGCACCCGAGCCCGCCGAAACCCGCCACGAGGACACCGACCCACAGGCCGAGGTCTACGCCGCGATCGCCGAACACCTCGAAACCCGCACCGTGATCGTCGCCAAACCAGAAAACCACCTCGTCGCCGCACTACTCAACGCATCCACCGCACAAGCCGCCGACGTGCTGGCCCTCGTCGCCGACACCGACATCGAGGAATACCTACCCTCCGTCGTCATCCGGGTGATCCGCCACCTCGTCGCCGCCGGAGCCGAGCCCACACCCCAAGCCGTCATCGCACGCGCCCGCGGCCCCCTCGACCTCGACGGCGTAGACATCTACCCCACCCGCCCGACACTGCCACGACTGGTGACCTACGTCGCCGAGGTCTACACGATGGCAATGCCGGTCCGCCTATGGGCCGACGCCTGCCAAGTCGTCGAAGACAGCTACCGACGAACGTTCGAGGCAATCGGCCGCCGCATGACACAAATGGCCGAAGCATGCGCAGACATCGAAGACCTCGAACAGCTCACCGGCGAAGCCGTCCAGCAGTGGCGCGCCCACCGCCACCGCGTGCACACCCTGCGCGCACTCGCCTACCCGGCCACGGCGAGGGAACCAGCATCCACCGACACCCCACCGGAAGACGAACCCCCACCGCCGCCCGACGACTAACCGCCGCCGCCGCTGCCGGCGGCGGCCGTAGAACGCAACAGGACAGCAATGCGTGATTTGCGTGATTTGCGTTAAATTGCTAGAATAGAGTTGTGTCGGCGCAGCCTACGCGCCCGACACAACGACCCGCACAGGACGCGAAAGGCCAACCAGAATGACCACCTTGACCATCGCCCACACCGCCGAAAACGGAACCCTGCTCGAAAGCACCAGCCGCGGAGACGGCAGCTACGAAGTCATGGCCGAACTGCGCCAGAGCATCGGACACTGGAGGTGGGCTCCCAGCCTCCAGCAATGGATCATCGTGTCCTCGCGAGACCGCCAGCCGAAGGATTACTACATCGACGCCGCAGCGAAAGCGTTGCGCGCCTCAGGATTCGACGTCGAACTCCAGATCGACCGCACCCACCGCAGCGCCGCCGAAGCCGAAGCCGCCCGCGCCGAACGCCAAGAGGACCGCGTCGACGCCCTTGAAACGAAGGCCGACCGCCGCGCCGACAAGGCCGTCGCCGCTGATGCCGCGAGCCGCCGCGCCGCAGGCCGCGTACCGCCGATGGGCGAACCGATCAAGATCGGCCATCACTCCGAGCATCGGCATCGCCGCAGCATCGAAAAGGCATGGGATGCGCTCGGCCGGTCCGTCAAAGCACACGACGCCGCCGACGAAGCCGCCAGCCGCGCCGCAGCCGCCGCCCGCACCACCGAGCACCGGCACAACCCCGTCACCGTCGCCAACCGCATCGACACACTCGAAGCCGAGCAGCGCGCCGACCAACGGATCCTGGACGGCGGCAAGCGTGGCCGCCCACCGTACGTGTACGAGGACAAGCCCGCATCAGGCGAATACCGCGAGAAAGTCACCGCGCGGATGGCTCAGCGCGCCGACGACATCGAACACTGGAAAGCCGTGCGCGCCAAGCAGATCGCCGACGGCGAAACCCTGGGGCTGACCAAGGCCGACGTCGCGAAGGGCGACGCCGTCAAGGTGCGCGGCGACTGGTACCGCGTGGTCCGGGCCAACGCGAAGACCGTCACCGTCGAAAGCCGATACATCGCAGGCCACAACGGCACCGTGCCGTACCAGGAGATCCGCGAGCACCGCAAAGCCGCCGACCTGACCACGACCAAGGCGTAGGCACAGCGCCGCCACCCAATGAAATCCCCTGGCACCGGCCGCCATCGGTGCCAGGGGCAACCCGATCAGGAACGACCATGGCCAATCGCACATTCGACCAAGCGCGCCGCGAACAAGGGTTTCGCGGCCAAGACCACTTGGATGCCTTCTACACCTACTACGACCACGTACAAAGCGACTGCACGGTGTGCGGCACACCCGGCCCAGCGCACTGGAGCCAGGCCGACGCCTCCTGGCAGCCCACCATGCAGATCTGCCGGACCGGCCGCGAGCTCAGCGAGCGTGCACGGTGACCAACCCGAATCCCGCTCCGACACTCACCGCCGAAGAGATCGAAGCAGCGACCGCCGACCTGCGAACACTGCTCGCCCGCAACGCCTATCCACTCGAGAAGCTGCACCAGGCGATCACCGACCTCACCGACAGCGCGGCGCGCACCGAGGCATACGCCGCCGACGCCGACGCCGAAACTGGGCAGTGCCCGCCCGAAACCGAGTACGCACAGCAATGGCGCAACAAGGCCGAGCACTACCGCCGCACCGCCGCCGTCGCGCACGCCCGCGCCGACACGGTACGCGCATGGATGAAGACGACGACCGGCCGCAGCCACGTGCACCAGTTCGCCGCACATCCACTCACCGGCAACATCATCTGTGCGTGTGGCTTGACCGAGATCGCGGCCCAAACCCTCGATCCCGACTTCGTCACCTCCTGCTGTGGATGCGCCGTATCGAAAGACGGACCCGGCGGCCGCCCGCACGCCCCCAACGCCATCACCTACTGCTTCGCATGCCAAGGCGACAGCGCCGTGATCCACCGCGACCAGTGGCAACCCGCGGTATGCGCCGCATGCGGGAAAACATGGGCCGAAGCCGGATGCCCCCGCAGCTGGACAACCCACTGGCGAACCAAGAACTCAGCGACCACATCGGCCCAATCCTGCGGCACAGACTGCGCCGACAAAGTCGAAGCACGACGCAAACCCAGCGGCATCCTCTACCGGATCGCCCGATCGGCAACCGGACACATCAAACCCGACCCGCCGCACTAGCACCGAAATTCATCAGGAGAATACCGCTATGGAAAACCGCATCAAGCTCGGTTTGGTCGATCAGGCATTGCTCGGAACAGTAGCTGAAGAATACGCGGCAGAAAACTACGACGGCCATTTCGAATTCGGACCCGAGCGCGCCGCCCGATACACTGCCGAAAAATATTGCAAGCCGCTACGCGAGAAGTACGGAACCGAGGTCATCAGCAACGCGATGGCCGAATACATCCACGCGCACCCCGAGGTACTCACGCGCAGCCGGGCCGACCGCATCGAGCGACGGACACGGCGCATCGCAGAGGGACAAGCACTGGTCGAGCAAGCGGACAAGGCATCTGCAACAGGCGACCACCAGCGGGCCCACCTGTTGCTCGAGGACGCCCAGATGCTCATACCCGACTACGACGTCGACAGGTACCGCGCCGAGATCGATCAGACCGAAGCCGCCGCCCTCGCCACCGTGAGATGATCCGAATTCCGGCCGCCGGTTGGCGGCCGGAATGACATCCGAAATTGCAAACGGCACCCGCAAATACCGTCGAAAATTGCCCCCATAATTTCCCGCAAGACAATTGTCCGAATGTCTTGCAATCGATAGAATCGACTTCGATCCGGAAACTTCTATCGATAGAAGAAAATCAGTGAATGTCACCGTTTACACCAAACCCGCGTGCGTGCAATGCAACGCCACATATGTAGCACTCGACAAAACCGGAATCGAATTCGCGGTTATCGACATCAGCGCCGACGACGAAGCCCGCGACTACGTGATATCGCTCGGCTACCTGACTGCCCCGGTCGTGGTCGTCGAGCACGCCGAGGCCGCCGACCACTGGTCAGGGTTCCGGCCCGACCGGATCCGAGCACTCGCCCGCACCGCCGCCTAGCTACCGCTCACCAGAACCAGGACCACGTCATGATTGCACCGATCAACCGATACCGCGTCGCCGCCGAGCTGGCCGAGGCGGTGCAGGCCCACCGCATGGCCATCGACAGCCCGGACGCCGAGGTCGAGACCCAGGCCGCCGAACGTCTCGAACGCGCCCTCGAGGCCGCCACCGCGCTGCTCTGCGCCGAGTACCCGCCGCCCGTCGACGAGCTCAGGCCCGGCACGCCGATCCTGTGGCTCAACACGTTCGGCTGCCGCGGCGGTGAGCCGCTGTGCATCCTGCGCGGCCGCATCATCGGCCAGACGTACCCGCTCGGCGTGCTGACCGGGAACATCGAACGCCGATACGAGGCGATGATCGAAACGGTGTGGGGTGAGGACATGGCGCACACCGTGGTCGAAGGCGACATCATCCCGGTCTCGGTCATCGACTATGAGGCCCGCCGCGCTGGCTGACGGACCCGCCGCCCGCGCGGCCGACGCGCCATCAGGCCGCCGGTCACCGATGACATGAGCTACCGCGACACAGCACCGTCCCCCAGCTGCGCAGCTCCCGCACAATCACCTCCCAGCCCGGTGCCGCAGAGGCGGTCACCCCAGCCGGCGCCGTCGCGATCCAGCACGGGCACCCCCACCGGGCTCGGTCTGACACCACCCGTCGCTTGTCCCGGTGCCACTCGCCTCTGGCCCGAGACCGGCGAGCCGCCCCTATGTGCCGCGTAGGACCTCCGCGCGGCACAGGCGACCCTCGCGAACGCCGGTGCCAGCCACCGCCAGCACACACGGCCCGTACACCGTCAGCCGATGCCCACCGATGCCGATATCACCGCTGCGCCTCCCCTCCCACGCGAGCACCGCACCTGACAACGGCCGGTGAGCAGCCGCCGATCCGACACCGATCATCATGCGCCCGCGCTACGCGTGACGCGGCACCGGTGCGAGCGTGCGCAGCCCCGGAAGCGACCAAGCCCGTACCGCGAGCATTGAGCGCCAGCGCCGATGTTTGGCTACATACAGCCGGTGCCCCAGCAGCCACAGCGCCAGGCCGATTACAAGCCACACGAGCCCGGCCAGCAGCCCGGCCGGATACAGCAGGCTCGCCGAGAGCCGAAGCAGGCTGTCGAGCACTAGCAGAGCCCCCGCCACGCGCGCCACGAACGACCCGCACACCCATGCGAACAACGCGAGCAAACCACCCAGCGCCACCACCGACACGATCGCCGTCATTCCCGGCCCCCATCTTCCTGTTCTCCCGCGTCGCCGTCGCGACCCGGACTTGTACCTAACGTGTCTGAGCCCTGCGTTGGCCCGAGGTCTTCCAGCCCTAGCAACGCCGGTGCCGCCGAGCGCAGCAGAACCGCCCGCACGGCGGGCCCGTCCCAGCCGTCGCGAACCGCGTCACGCAGCGCCAGCGACCGCGCCACCCGTTGCGCGACGGTCAGCCCATCGCGCCGCCATCCGGGTGTGCTCCCGCCGCCGCGCCGCTTGGCTCCCATGCTCGCCATGTTCTCCGATTGTGTGCCGAGGTACACGTGTGCCGGTGCCCCGTCCAGGGCCTGTGATCGCACACAGACCGGATTGTCACACCCGCCGTGCAGTGCGTTGAGCTCATCGGGCACCGGCTCACCCCATCGGGCGAGGGCGTACCGGTGCGGCCGCACAACCAGCTGCGCCTCGTTGCGCCAAATCCAGAAGCGCCCGTACGCGTCATCACTGATCGCGCCGCGCCAGATCCAGCAATCCTCGGGCGCGGGCCCGCGAACCACGAACTCATCGAACCGCGCGATCTCGTCGGCGTCGCCCGCCCTCAGCACCCCATCGGGCATAGCCGAATCCGGCCCGCGAGAACGCTGCCGCAGGTTCGCGGCACCCGGAGCACGCGCGGGGAGCTCACCGAAGAGCACGAGCTGAGTCGGCTCCTCCGACTCAGGCACCGCTCCGGACACGACAACACACCCCGCCCTACGAACCCACCGACACAGACTCGGTCGGTTCCCCGCCGCCTAACGCTTCCCAGGCCGCGTCACCGCCAGTCGACTCGACTTCCGCTGACTCGGCCGACTCGCCCGTCTCCGCCACAGTCTCCACCGCCGAAGCGTCCGCCGCGGACAGCTGCTCGGCCGCCGCGAGCATCTTGCGCAGCTCGCCGCTGGTGAGGCCCTCCGACTCGGTCAAGCGCAGCAGATCGGTTTCGGTCGCGCCGCGCCGCTTGATGCGCAGCAGCGCCGCCCCTTGCCGCGCCAGTGCTTTGGCGGTGGCGCGCTCGTATCCGCTGTGCGCGGCGGCGATCGCTCGATCACGGCGCGCATTGGCCGCCGCGATCGCATCTTCGCGGCGCTTCGTCGCCGTCGCGAGGCGTTCGGCAGCCGACGCACGCCGGGCGAAGAAGTCGGCCAAATCAGTCTGGTTGGCCGCGAGCACGGCGGCCGCCGCTTTGGTCGCTTGCGTCGCGCGTAGTCGAGCCGCCTTGCGTGCCGACACGTCGCCGCTCGCGGGTTGCTTGGGTGCCATGCGCGCCCGTCCTTCCACTCGCCTAACGGTTCTCAGCTCAGGCCCCAACCCCCCGACCCAGACCACATAATCACCAACGGTAACTCACCACTCACACGAACACACGTACCAACGCTCCGCGCACCCGCCCGATCGGCCGATGAAGGGCGAAGGGCACGGGGCCCTAGAGGGCCCCGCAAAGAGCCAAAAAAACCGACACACCCTCTGCACCATCGTGGATCCCCAGAAAAACTCTCCATTACTAACGGCAAAATCGCGCTACGATCGCGACCATGATGTCCGGTCCGCACCCCCTTCACGCGGGCGACGGATACGAATACTTGACACGTCAAGTTGCGACCGCTGACCGCGACCGCGAACGTTCACGTGACCTGACCGACTACTACACCGAGCACGGCACCCCTGCCGGTGAATGGTTCGGAAAAGGGGCTGAACTGCTGGGGATGACCGGTGAAGTCACCGAACGACAGATGCAGGCACTCTTCGGTGAGGGACTGCATCCGGACGCCGACCGACTGATCGCCGAGGAACTGGCCGCCGGGAGAACCGCCAAGCAGGCTGTCGAGGCCGCGAAGATCGGTCCGATGCACTCGGAGTTCACCACCAAGAAGACCCCGATCAGCGTCATTTACGACCGCAAGATCGACGAGTGGATCCGCAAGCACGAGCGCCGCCCCAACCATGACGAACGCATGATTCTGCGCACCGACGCCGCGCATGAGCATCTGCGCATGACGACGGGACACAAGCCGACCAAGGCCGAGATCAATGCGGCCCTGGGCGCGGAGAAGAAGCAAACCCGCCGTGCCGTCACCGGCTTTGACTGCGTATTCACCCCGGTCAAGTCCGTCAGCATTCTGTGGGGATTGGCCGACGACAAATTGCGCGAAACCCTCATGAGGATCCATCGCGAGTCCGTATTCGAAACTCTCCAGTGGGCTGAAGACCACTTCGCACTGGCCCGCCGCGGCCGTGGAGGCATCCGCCAGATCGACGCCGAAGGCTTCGCGGTTGCCATGTTCGAGCACTACGACAACAGAACCGGAGACCCGAACCCGCACACTCATTGCGCCATATCTACAAAGATCATGGGCAGCGATGGGCAGTGGAGTTCGTTGGATGCCCGCTCGCTGTTCGGCGGAGCAACAGGGCTCAGTTGCCAGTACAACGCGCGGATCACCGGCAAGATCAAACGCGAACTTTCGTGGAAGTTCCGCACGAGCGAACGCGGCCCCGACAAGGAGCCAGTATTCGAGGTCGACGGCGTCAGCGACGCGATGATCGCCCACTTCTCCCGCCGCGCGGACATTGTTCGCCGCACCGAGCAATTGGTGGCCGAATACCGCGAGACGCACGGCCGCAACCCCTCCAAGCGCATACAGATCCAGCTCGCCCAGCAAGCGACACTCGACACTCGCGACGCAAAGCCGATCCCGAAGTCGCTGCGGGAGATGGTCACCGAATGGGACGAGCGCGGTCAGGAATTTCTCGGTGACGGGCGCACAGGACCGCAGTTCGTCGCCCAGATCGACTACATGCACAAGCACCCGGAAGCGCCCCGGCCCTATGATCCCGAACGGGTCGCGATCGCCGTCGGAGTCGAGCTCGGCGGCAAAGCCGCGGTGATCGCCGCGAACACCGCGACGATGGATGCGGCGCTGTTCGCAGGACTCGACCGATGTGTATTCGCGTCGACACAGGAGCACGCGGCCGCAGCCGGCCAGGTGCGCAGGTTGCTCGATCCGACCAGCCCCGACAACCTCCTTGACCGGGTAGAAGCCCATGTAGTCGCACAACAGCGCGCCGTCTACGAGCCGCGCCAGATCGCCGAGGAGATGACCGACAAGATTTCTCGGCGGCGTGCAACCTGGAACGAGATGCACATCCGCGCCGCCGTCGAGGACCGCTTGAAAGAGTGCGACTTCCCCGACGATGCCGCCAACCGCGCCGCCGTCGAGGAAGTCGTGCGCGCGGTACGCGACGGGCACAGCATCCAGCTGACCATCAACCCCGACGAACCCCCGCTCAGCGTCCAACGGCGCAACGGCGAGAGCCAATTCGAGACCCTCGCCATGACGACACTGCGCTACACCTCCGAGGAAGTGCTCGCCGCCGAGAACTACATGCGCGAATCCGCGCTCACACCGACAACGGAATTCATCACACGAACCGCTGTCGACAAAGCGATTGCCGCTGTCGAACACGAAGGACGCGCAACCTACGGTAAAGACTTCCGCCTCAACGAGGGCCAACGCAGCATCGTGCGGCACCTGTGCACGTCGGGAATGCGGCTCGATGTGGCGATCGGCCCAGCTGGTGCAGGCAAGACGACCGCGATGAAAGCGGCGGTGCGAGCGTGGACAGATGACGGCCGCACTGTGATCGCACTCGCACCGTCTGCCGCCGCCGCACGCGTGCTCAGCGACGACATCGGCGTGCGTGCCCGCACCATCGACAGTCTGCTGTGGCAGGCCCGCAACGGCATCGACCCGGGGCTAGCACGGGGCACGATGGTGCTCGTCGACGAGGCTGCGATGGCCAGCACCCCGAACCTGTTCGAGCTGCAGCAGCTCGCCGACAGCCACGGTGCGGTCGTGAAGTACATCGGCGATCCGTACCAGCTCTCCGCTGTCGAATCCGGCGGCCTGATGCGCCTGATCGCGACAGAGACCAAGGCGCCGGAGCTGGTGACCGTTGTCCGATTCAAGACTCGCGGCGAAGCGGCCGCGAGCCTGGAAGTCCGCAACGGAGATCCCCGCCAAGCATTCCAGTGGTACTCCGACTCAGGCCGGATCACCTCGGGCATGACCGACGAATTGCGCGACAAGATCCTCACCGCCTATCTCCGCGACGTCGCCAAAGGCACATCGGCTCTGATGATGGCGGCCACGCGCCGCGATGTCGCCGCACTCAACGCCGCAGCCCAGACCGCGCACGCTCTGGAAGGCCGCGTCAAGACCAGCGGCCCCAGAATCGCGCTCTCCGACGGTCAGCACGGACACCTCGGCGACACGATTGTGACCCGCCGCAACAACAACCAGCTGCGCGTCACCGGCGGTAGACGCCGCGGATCACCGGTCGACAACGGTGACCTGTGGCGCATCCGGAAAGTGCACGAGGACGGGTCGCTCACCGTGGCCGGTGAGAACCACAAAGGCACCGTCCTACTGCCCGCCGACTACGTGAAAACTCACGTCGAACTCGGCTACGCCACCACGGTGCACCGCGCGCAAGGCATGACCGTCAAACGCGCCTACCTACTCATGAACGCGACCTTGGGCCGCGCGCTCGCCTACGTGGGTCTGACTCGTGGCGCCGAATACAACGGCGTCTTCCTCGCGACCGATTCGGTGCCCGACCCCGGTGTCGAACTCCAGCCCGACGATCCGGACGAGCCCCTCACCGAGCGTCAAATGTGGCTGCGGGTCATGGCCCGCGAAGACGACAACTTGACCGCTACCGAGGTGATGCGGACCGAGCAGGCCCGCATCACCGACCCCAAACGGGTCCGCGAGATCTACGACGAGATCACCGCGACACTCGCCGATGCGCGCGGGCGCTACCTGCTCGACCGCGCCCTCCCGGCCGCGATCTTCCACGAAGTCAGCAACAGCGCGCACCTGCCGGTGCTGCTCGCCACGCTCGCCGTCGCAGATCACCACGGACTCGACACCGGCGCACTCGTCGCCCACATCACCACCGCGGGCGGAGCCGATCTCGGTGAAAGCCTGCTCACCGCCCGCGACGCCACCGCCGTGCTCCGAGCACGCGCCGACCGCTGGATCCACGAACACCTCCCCCACACCACGGCCGCCTCATCGGCGACCGCACCGGTCGACACCCTGGCCGTCCACGCCCTGACCGACACCGACGCACTGATCGCGGCGGCCGTCGCGATGAACTCCCACCCCGTGCTGTCCACCACCCAGAGCCGGGGCCGGTTCTACGCGGTCCGCGACGCCGAATATCCCGGCGCTGTGCCCCCAGTGCCGCCACGGCATCCCGGCATGGACATCGCACTGGCCGACTACGCCGAACAACTGCGAGCCCGGCTGCTCGGCACAGACGCGACGCAACTGGCCGCCAACCAGCCAGGTGCGCCCCGCACCGCCGCCGAGCGCCAGGCCGCGCTCGACGACCTCGACGACACCCCCGACCCCGCGCTCCGCCGCACCCGCATGCGCGCGGAATACGAGGCCTACATACGGCAGCTGTCCGATGAACGCGGCCGCTATCTACTCGACCGGGCCCTGCCCGAAGTGCTCTACCAATCGGTGCAGCGCGGTCGCGGGTTCCGCGCCCTGCTCGACACCATCGCACTCGCCGACGCCCACCATCTCGACACCGGCGCACTCGTCGCCCACATCGTCAGCGACGGCGGCCGCGACTACGGGCAAAGCCTGCTCGCCGCCCGCGACGCCGCCGCATTACTACGCGCCCGCGCCGACGAATGGATCAACACCCACGCTGTCAACGTTTCCGTTGACGCGCCCGCCGTCGACACCCTCGCCTACACCGCTGACACCGACACCGCCGCACTCATCCAAGCCGCGCTCGCCGCCAGCCACGGCACCGACGTACTCGCCGAACCATCACGGACGGGCCGCTTCCGCGCCCTGGAAGATCTCGCTCGTCCCCGCGGACTCACACCGATCCCGCCCGAACACCCTGGCATGGACACCGCCGTCGCCGACTACGCCGATGAATTGCGCCGCCGCATCCTCGGCCTGCCCGACGACGCACCGGACTGGCGGGCCCGCGCCCACAACCCACGCATCGCCGACGACGAAAGCGACGAGTTCGACTACCCCGCCGGCCACGACATCGACGATCTTCCCCACCCCGAACTGGACTCCGGCGCACGCCTGCAACGGCTGCGCGCCGACATCGTCACCGCCCAAGCCCGCGCCGACGAGCTGGGCCCACTGCTACAGGCTTGGCGCGAGGTCCTCGCACGCGCCGAAGACGCCGAAGTCGAGGCACTCGAAGCCGAAGACCGCTACCTCCAAGCCCTCCAGGAACAGCCCGAACAGGCCGACGAAGCCTTCCTGGCACTCCTGGAAACGAAGATCACCGAATCGACCGACGATCCTGGAATACAGGCCCAGCTCGGCGAGATACTCGACCAATGTCGCGCCGACGACGCCGCGCCCGTCGACGCCGATATCGCCCAAGCCAAACTTGCCGCCGAGGACGCACGCCGCTACGCCGACCAGCTGCACAGTGAAGCCGACACCGCCAAACGCGCACTCGACGCCGCCGCCGAACCCGAAGGCATCGTCACCGAAACCAACGTGATCGAACTGCGGATGCTCGCCGAAGAACTCGCCATCGACACACTCGACGACAGCCGCGCCGAGGGCGCACGGCTCACCTCGCAATACAGCCTCGCCGTCGCCCACGCGGCCGCCGACATCGAAGCCGAAGCCGGCCTCAGCCGCGGCGAAGCACTGACCGAAGTCGAACGCGGCCACGGCACCCAAGCCCAACCCGTGCAGCACATCGAGATCACCGCGGACACCCCGCTCGACCAAGCAGCCGCGACTTACCTGCACACCATCAGCAGTGACCCCGCCACCATGGCGGGACAGCCGGACCCGCACGCCCCGGCATGGCTGCCCGCTCCCCCACCGGCCGACGACACCACCGCGGCCGCCGCGGCTGCCCGCCAGCAGTACGCCGCGATCATCGAACGCACCGCCCAACTCGGCGCGCTCGCGGCTGCCGAGCAACCGGACTGGACCGCCCATCTGGGCCCCATCCCCTCCGGCGCTGTATCCCGGGCGCGATGGATCAGCACCGCCGCTCAAGTCGCGGCCTGGCGCGAGCAGTACGACGTCACCGACCCGACAACTGTGCTCGGCGACCGCCCAGCCGACGAGAACCGAGCCGACACGTTCGACCAAATCAGCGAACACGTCGACCAGCTGCGCGCCCGCGCGGTCGAGGACGCCTCGCGCCGCGCCGCGCAGCTGGACGCCGACCGCGAGCGCGAACGGATGCGGCTCGAGCGTGAAGCCGAAGACGAACACCGCCGCCAGCAGATGCACCGACCCGGCCCGCAAGCCCCAGACCACAACATCGGCCCCGAGATCTAGCCGGGATCGATCCTGCCAGCTCTCTGGGCGGGCTCTCCCGGCGAGATCGCCGATGCCTTTCGGGTATTACCAGGGTATTATCGTGACAGTTGTGGAGTACGAATGGGGTCCAGCGAGTCGAACGCTGATCAGCCTGTACGACGTCCAGACCTGGGAAGTGATGGAGGTGCTGTACGGATCGCGGCGGTGGCCGCGACCGGCGACCACATCGGAAGGCCTACCGGTGATCACCGTGTGGGGCCGCACCGATGAAGGCAGGCCGTTGGTGATCGTCTTGCGACGGCCGCGTTCGAATTCCGATCGGTGGCAGATCATGATCGCCGCACCGATGGGACCACAGCAGCTCGACGAGTACACCGCATGGGAGGCCAACCGCGATGATTGATCAGCCGAACAAGGGCTACCCGCGCACTGCCGAGGAAGCCGACCAATTCCTGGGCGGCCTCGTCTATGACGACAACGCTGAGGTTCCTGAGCTGCCACCGACCAGCGACGAAATCGAAACCGGGATGGTGGCCACCTCGTTCAAGTGGTCGATGGAGATGCGTGACCGGGTCAAAGAGGTGGCCGCCGAGCATTGCATCACCCCGTCGATGCTGATCCGCCAGTACATCGAACTCGGCCTGACCAGTGAGGAACCCGGCCGCATGATCCCGCTCTCGGACGCGATTCGCGTGCTCAGCACGTTGCGTCCGACCGCATGACCGGCATGGAAAAGTCGGCCCTGGTGTCTGCGCTGACCGGGGCCGACTTCGCTCGGTAATTTCCCCGGGTGGCCGGGGCGCACGCAACTCTACACACCGGGCACCACAGCGCCGCCCAAGTCGACGGCGGCCCGTTGCCTTCACACGCTCGACGCGCGACGATGGCGGTTCACCCGAGAAGGAGAAGGTCAGTGCGGTTGAAGATGATCCGATTCGCCACCATCGGCGCCGGTGCGGTCTTCGCGGTCGCTGCCTTCTCCAACGGCTCGATCCTGTTCGGGATCGTCGGTGTCATCATCGCCATCGGCGGGGCGTTGGAGAACCTCACACCGCGCGACGACACCGACAACTCCTGAACCGAGATCACCTCGAGGACTGAGTTCTCGGCCGCCTTCGGCGAGCACCGTGAGCCGTTACTGCGGCTGCCATTCCGGTGCGTCGACCGGGTCCCGGGAGTACCAGTGCCCGGTCCACTCCCGACTATCGCCGCAGGCGTAGAAGGCGTCGTCATCGGGCAGTTCGGGGGTCTGGGCGGAGATGATGCCCCGCTCCCGACGCAGGCAGGCCCTGAAAGCGCCGCGGGCAGCGCTCTCGGCTTTGTAGGCGCGGTTACGGATCAAGGATTCCGCAGCCGGGGCGCCCCACCCACTGTGGGCGATCTGGTCCGTGCTCAAGCCGTAGTCGAGCGGATAGTGCAACTGGTAGATGAAGCGTGCGGTGTCCTCCCCGGCGTTCTGCAGCAACCAGGCGATCCACGCCGGCACCGTCGGCTGGGCAGCCACCGCACGAGCAGCGAACCCGCTGCGGGCAGTCGGTGAATCCGGCCGGGTCCGCGCTGTGGTGGTCACGCGGGCGACCGCGGCGGAGTCCATACAGGTGCGCTTGCCGCGCTTCCTATTCCGGGAACTCATAGCGATCAACTCTAGAAGGTGGCGGCAGTGGACACGCCGATGACTACTAGCGTGTCCCTGGCTCGATCACGCGGGCCCACACTTGCGGGCCGCCTGCAAGGCCCAGACCACTCCATGGGCCCGACATCTGACCGAGGTCAGCTCAGCGCGGCGCGTTCGGGTAGAACTGGCGAACCTGCTCAGTAGTCAACGGTGACGCTGGCGGGAGCACGCCCAATTCAAGCGCGAAACGCGGGTACCCGTCAGAGCCTTCGAAACGCGTCCAATTCGCGGTTTGCACCGTCAGCTCCGGATGCGCCCGGAAATAGTCGGCCGCCCGCTGCAACACCTCGGCCTCTCCCACCATGTCGGAGTCCCCGATGAACGACACCGTCGCGGAAAGATACGCCTCAGCTTGCGGGCCGTCCTCGATAGAGGATGCGACCCGCTGCAATCCGATCAGATGGTATTCGACTGTGCCCCAAGCCGGTTCGTCGGTGTCTGCCACCGACCCAGCATGCCAGGAAATCACACGCGTCGGTGCCCATGTCGTAACTACACGCCACGGGAGAACTTGTCGGTGACGAGTGGTTCGATACCTATCGAGGCTGAGGCCCCGTTCCCCTTCGGGGCATCGGTCGAGGGAGGCCCCGGTGACTTCGGGGCCTCCCGCCCCATGAAACCCGACATCGAACGTTGGTGGGATGATAGGTGGGCCGGTCCGGTTGGTGGATGCCTCGACAGCTCTCCCCGGATCGGTTTTTCTTCGCCTTTAATTCGCAAACTCCTTTGCGAATTAAAGGTGGATGCGGGAGGATGTAGGAGTCGAGGCAGCCCGTGAACACGGGATCCACCAATTGAAACCGGAGAGCGAATCATGAACCAGCCCAAGGCCATCGATGACGGCATCGCCATTGACAGGGCCTGGCAGATCGGCCGACGCATCTACGTACGATGCAGCTACGAATCCATACTTGGTGGCCAGATGCGTCAGATCGGCGCGAACTGGGACCGCGAGCTGAGAAGGCTCTGGGTTGGATCCGGGAAAAGGGCGCGCGTGATCGAGATGGTCCGGGCGGCCGACGAACGGGCACAACAGATCGCGCAGATCAAAGCCACCGGTCGCGCGGTCGTCATCCCGTTCGAGTGGGCCGATATCCGGGCACGCGCGAAGAACGCTGGCGCGATCTGGAACGAGAACGCCAAGACGTGGGTCTTCCCGGCCGAAACCGAGTTCGATGCCGCGTACGACGAAATCTCAGGGCAGCTGACCGCGCGGCGCAACCATGAAAAGGCCGAGGCCGAGGCCACCGAGCAACGTCACGCTGAGCAGCGGCAGCAGCAGCGCGCGGCCGAGGCCGCAGCGGCGGAAGAAGCCGACGAGGCGCGCCGCGCACAGCTGGTCGCCGAATCCGAACGAACCGCCACCGGTGAGATCAGCGAGCTGCGGCTGATATCGACCCGCCGAATGAACAAGGCCACGGCCACTGATCTCGCGCACCCGCTGGGTGCGCTGGTGCGACTGGGCGACGGCCGCCGAGGCATCGTCATCGACCGTCAGGTGTGGTTCACCAACGACGACATGGCTTCCTCGGTGTGCTGGCATCCACAAACTCACGACGAGGCGCACTGGGACCTCTTGCACCACGTCGCCGTCGTCGAGCCCACCGCCGAGGAACAGGCCGCCGATGCCGCCGCAGCGGCCGAGCACGCCGATGCCGCCGAGATTCACCAGCTGGTCGAAACCGTTTCCCGCACAGGCGTTATCACAGCGGACTGGAATCGCTTCGATGACCAGGTCGGGGCAATCCGGTGCCGGTACGGCACGACCGCGATGAACGACGGCGGCACACTGATCCTCGCCGGTGACCGGCTGGTGTTCCAGCACCCCGGCTACTACGACGACTACATTCGCACCGAACGGGTCTCGGCAGACCCGGACTTGATCGCGCGAGTCCAGGCGGTGTTGGCCGGCGGTACCCGCAAGCGGTCGATCGTCAACCAGACGACGTACTCCTACGAGGTCCGCGCGCGAGATGGTGGTGACTGATCATGACCATGCCTGACCCAGCGCCCGGATGGCCATTGACGCGAACCGAGTTGGCGCGCCGCTACCAGGTGAGCCCGTCGACGGTCACCCGGGCCCTGGCGCTGGCCGAGGCCCGCCACCGCGCCGACCCAGCCCAGGAACCACCCCCGGCGCCGGTCAACCCCGGTGAGCCACTGCTGCGATATCTGCCCACCGAATTCGATCCATGGTGGGCCCGAAGGCCCTCGGTCGGCCGCCCACCCCGCCCGCTGCCCCGATCCCCCGAATCTGACATGGAGGTTCCACGTCGTGCCTGATCACGTCGATCCCGCCACGGTGATCGCTGCCACCTACGGTGCCTATGCGATCCCCGGCCGCCGCTATCCAGCCACCCTGCCACCGGAATTGGAGCCCTGGTACCTCTACACCGGCGATGGCGGCCACAGCATCCTGATCACGCTCGGCGGCGAGGGCGAAGAGGTCGCCGCACCGGTCAAGGCGGTCCTGCGCACAGGCTGGACCATCACCACCAAAGGCTACGTACGCTGCGATCTGCCCTATGACCCCAACCTCGGGCTGGTCACCGATCCCGACGACGACGAATACGACGACACCACCCAAGCCACCGACACCACCTCCGCCGCCCCGCCGCACCGATACGCCGTCGGCGAGCTCTACCACCCCAACCACACCCGGTATCCCGACGGAGCAATTCACTGGGAGCTGTCCGAGCGCGGCGCCACGATGGTGATGTTCATGGCAGCACCCACCGACACCGAAGTCATGGCAGTGAGGAAGGGGGCCGCCCAGTTCGCGCTGCTCGCAGGCCAGCACGCGCTGATCCTCGCCCACCAGTTCGACCCAATGCCCTGGTCCGATACTCCCTGGCAGGTGGTCCGTCAAACCAACGCGACCGCCGGTCTCCCGCTCATCGGAGCCCACGGTCACCTGATGGTGACCGTCTTCCTGGTCGACGCCAACACCGGAATCATCGCCGCGATACGCGGCACCACATGGACGGCCCGATTCGTCGAGGCCGTCCGCGCAGCCATCCGCACCCAGTCACTGAACCACTCCACCGAGGCCCAAGGAGCCGCCGAGATCACCACTTGGTACCAGCGGTACCCCACCACCGACAAACTCGTCGCGGCCGCAGATATCAAAACTCGCGGCTGAAAGGCCGATCCTTCAGCCACATGCATGTCGCGACTGTACGGCGCACTGTACAGTCGGTGCATGGTCGACTATGAGTCCGTACCCGTGACCGAGCTGCGCGACCGCCTCGGCAAGGTCGTGCAGGCCGTCGCCCAGTCCGGCCGCCCGGTCGTGGTCACCCAGAACGGCGAGGACGCCGTCGCGCTCGTTCCGGCGGCCCTACTGCACTCCGAGGCACTGCCACCCGCCTATTTCGACCAGGCATTGCGGGAGAAGACCGTCGACGAGCTGAACGAGAAGATCAACCAGCGCCCGGCTGAAGAGATCGCCGACGCCCGCGAGTGGCTGCGGAAGGTCAAAGCCGCAACACCGCCCGCGTCCGCGGCCGGCGCTGCGTGAGTCACGTCGCTGACCACACAGCCCTCATCCAGTTCGCCGAAACACCCATCTATGCCCATATCCTGCTCGCGGACTACGCCCAGGGGCACGGATATCTGGCGGTGCCCACCATCTCGCTGATGACGGCCACCCGCATGGCGGTCACCAACAGCGCCGAACTGGCCGAGCTGGTGTCGCGGCGCGTGGTCGTCAAAGCGGTCGAACTCGATGTCGACGCGGCCTACACCGTCGGCTTCAATGTCCCCGTCGTCGGCAGCCGCGAGCTTTGGCCGCTGATCGCGCCGGTGGTCTGGATCGCCAAAAGTCTGAACCTCGCAGTCCTCACACGCCGACCCGACCTGTACGACGGCTATGCCGTCCGCATAGCGCAGATGCCGTAGCCCAAATATCCCACGACACACGAGACTTCGGCTCGTGCAAAGGCACTTCTCGCAGCTCTGGATCCCACGCCCCGGCATGGCGGCCGATGTGGCGAATAGTCTGTGGATCGGAGAGGACTCAATGAGCATCGAAACACCCATCCCGTTGTGCGAAGCGGCATTTCACGGTGATTCTCCGACAAACGCGGTGGTCTATATGCGGTTGACACTGCCCGACCACCTCACCGACCCGGTCGAAACCGGCGCGGCCGAGACCAAGGAGGGGCGAATGACTCGGCGCTGGCTCGCCGCTTGCCCGATCTGCCGTGACCGGTTGCGGCACAGGGCGCAGTTGGCGGCTGGCGACGACGAGCTGGCCGGGTTGGCGTTCGAGGAACGCCCGGCGGCGAACGCCAACTGATTCGGTCGGGGCCACTTGGCAGCGACGGCACGCCCGATGACGCCTGCTGGGCACGACGAGTCGACGTTGCCTCCATTCGATGGCGTTGTGCTCGCACACATCCCCTCTGGGGGAGCGATCCGGCTCTGTGCCCCGCGTATCGCAGGAGGATCGAACCGCACGGCACCCGGTGGCAGCCGCGCGGACAACCCGAGTAAACGTATCCCAATACGGTAGACACACAAACCGACAGTAAACTGAGTAAACATCTGATACATTTTCTCGTATGGATGCCTTCACCCTGCCGGACCTTGTGACCACCCAGGACTTGGAAGAGTTGCTGGGTGTCAAACGCGCCATGATCTCCCGCCTGCGCAAGGAAGACACCCGATTCCCGGAGCCCATCGCGCAATCCACACCCAAGAGGCCGCTGTACCGGCGCGAGGACGTGCTGGGATGGCTCGTGGCCACCGGCCGCGCGCCCGAGGCGGCGTTACCAGTCTTCGCCCCCGCGCCGGGTGGCGGGCCGATCACGCAACGCTGGTCCCGCGTCGGGGCGGAGTTCGTGAAGCTTCCCACCGGTGATGGTGGGTACGCCGAAGCCCATGTCACCCGCTACAGCACCGGTGAATTCTCTGACCCGCGTGTGCTAAGCCTGGTCGTGCCCGTCGGCGACCCCGGCATCTCGCGGCTTCCCGGGCAGCACCTTTCCCCCGCCGTCATCGCCGCCCTCGGGTACGGCGGTGAACGCGGCATGCGCGGCGCGATCGCCTGGATCAGGCCCAACAACTGGCGCTCCTACGACCACGGTGACCTGTTCGGCGCCGAAGTCCCCGACCATCCCGACGTCTTCGAGTTCGGGCTACGGCTGAAACTGCTCGACGCCGAGGTCATCTCGCAGATAATCGGGCATCTGCTGCCGTACTGGGAACAGGGCGCGATCTCGAAAACAGCGGCCGCGCTGTGGGAACCCCGCCCCCTGAACCAACACACCCCACCGGTGCCCGCCTCACACACCCCGCCCGGACTGGCCGTCGCCGCGGGACTGCGTCGATGGTGCCGCGAGGTCATCGACCAGATCACCACCGGAGCCAGGCCCGCCCCACCCGAGATCGTCGACGAGCTCGCCCAGCTCGGAAACACGATGTGGGACACCACCTTGTCCCACCAATTCAACTGGGACAAGAAGACCTCTATCGAGGTGCCGCCGGGCTGGGTGCTGCCGATCGAGCCGCCACAGTCCACCCTGACCGACCCGAACCCGCCCCTGCCGAAACAGCCCGGCGAGGTCGATCTGTTCCACGCCCTGCAATGGCTGATCGAGCAACCCGACCTCCCCCACGACATGGCCCGCACCGCCACCGACTACTACGGCTACCCCAATTCCATCGACGTGCTGACCCTCGACTGTGGTGAGATCCCCGAACACCTGCGCACCGCCATCGAGCGCCACCTCACTCCGATCCCCGCCCACGACAACTGGCTGCACGAAGCCCTCACCACAGCTCTCGAACACCACCAGCGCCAACACCTCTCGAATCCCGGGAACCGCCCCCAGGACCCCGCCGCGGCAGACGGTGCAGGTGCCTCGCTCGGGTGGGTGACCGACACCGATCCCCAGTCTCACCCCGCGCGGAGCCTGCCGGGCCACCGCGCCGGTGACCTGCTGGCCTATCACGTCCCCAGGACGCTGCTCGAGATCGGCACCCCCGCAGTGGTCCACCTGTTCGCTACCACTGTCGGTGACCGACGCCGCTACGGTGGCATCCTGATCGACCGCACCGGCGCCGTGAGCCCCATCCCGCTGGACCCCGACCCGGCAGCACCGCGGGCCACCGCCGCGCAGCTGGCCGCCCTCGCCCTCGGTATCACCGAGCCGTTGCACCTGGGCCGCCAGCCCAAACTGAGGGAAGAACCCCCGCAGCTCACTCAACTGACTGCCGCGCTGGCCACCACCGACCACCTCGAAATCGACTGGGAAACACTGTGCGGCATCGTGGGTCCCCGTCCCGATGGCCTCGACGACCGCGACCTGGTCACCACCCTCAACGACCGCGAACACTGGAACACACCTGACCTGCGCGACTGACGATCGTGCCCGACCAGGCACACTGCCGCACGAGGTCCCCGGCCTCGGGGAAACGCCAGTTGAGTTCGCGCTACCGCCGGATTCCGTCGCGATGTGCCCCCCACAACCAAGCCCACCCTGTGAAGGGATGGGGCTCAGGCGGTTTACAGCGACAGGCTTGAGCCTGAGCCGGTAACTCGCAGTGCGGGCAGGCTCGGCAGGTCTGGGCCGGTGTCCCAGACCCAGCTCGGCAAGTCGGATTCGGCGATCAGCTCGTCGACGGCGTCGCGGTGCTGGTCGCCGGAGACGATATAGAGCGCGGTCGCTGGGTCGGTGTCGGTGAGTACGGCGGCGGCCAGTGCTTTGGAGGAGGCCAGGTTGTAGCGCAGGCTTTTGGCGAAGGACCGGCTGCGTTCGGTGAGGTGGTCGAGCAGTACCCGATCGGGGATGGACTCGTAGGGAATCCAGTTGTCGGTGACCGTCATCAGTGTCAGTTCGTGCAGGGTTGCGACGCCGCTGCGGTTGGCGCTGATCGTGCCCGCGATGATCAACCGGGTCTGTTCGTCGGCGGCGGCCCACAGCTCGAGCTCGGTGGCGAAGCGTTGGGTCATCCGCTTGTGCAAGTCGTCCGGGAGCAGAAACGGGTAATCGGGTGACTCGTTAAGGACCAGTTTGTGCCCGAGCCGGCCTTCGGTGATCGAGGCGACCTCTCCGATCAGGAACAGTAGCCGCCGTCGTCCGCGCCCGGTGTCGGCGATCGAGCCCATGACCCGCGAGCGTCGCGCGGCCAGTTCGGTTTTGCGGTTCGGATCGAATGGGGGTGGCAGATACAGTGATTGGGCCAGCGGGGCCCCTTTGGTGGTCTTGTCGCTCGCGGCCGCCAGCAGATGTTTGCGCACGACGTACCAGTTCCGTTTGCCCGCCATCGCGGGCACCCACCTGGTGAAACCCGCCTGCTCCCACAGGTAATGCAGGGTTCCGCGTAACGTCAGCCGTGACGGGTCGGCGGTGACGGAGTCTCCGGGTTCGGAGTCACCGACCGGTGCGCGTGCAGTGGTGTTCATCGACAGCGCGAACGCCAGCTTGAGGCGGGTCTCGTCATTGTCTTCCTCGATCGCGCCGCCGAGCAGCTGCCCCAGGCCCGACAGTTCCGGTGGCGGCTCGTAGGACTCGCAGCCCGGGGCGTGCGCGGCTGCGGAGCCCGGCATCCGCTTGACGATCAGGTGCCGGTCGCCGATGGTCGCGATATACATCTCGGTGCCCTCGCGCGTGCACATGCAGCGTGGACGCACCCCGGCCCGGCGTGCTTCGGCGAGCCAGGTTTGCCATTGCGGATCCGATGGGGTGGCCGGTCGACCGAGCACGGTGTATAGCGTCGCGGCACTCATGAGCCGCCCAAGGGCTCTATACCGAGCTGGCACAGCGGTCGAGTCCAATAGGCCGGTACCTCATGGGTATTCCGCGTGGTGGTGTCGTTCATGGTGTCCCGCTTGCTATTTCGTGTTTCGTGCTGATCGGCCGCCGGTGGCGGCCGCGAGAGTTGGAGTGGTGGTGCCCGGGGAGCGAGCCGGGCGGGCTAGCGGCTCCCCGGGCACCGTTCCGTCGGAGCACCAGGCGTTCCAGCGGTGTGCGCGTCGCCGGGCGGGCTGGAACGCGCACATGCGCTGGCAGCGGCATCCGATGCCTGGTGGTCCGCGGTTCATGGGGGCGGCGGGCTTCCCGGGTCGGGCCGGCGCCGATACAGCTCGTTGGCCTCGTCGAAGTCCCAAATGCCGTCTTCGTAGCTGACCGTCAGATCCGGGTCGTTCGGATCGATCGGCTCGGCGAGCCCGGCGATCACCGCGCGCGACATCTCCGCAGCGGACATGACCGGTTGTGCTTCAGCTGATTCCGGTGCGGGAGTTTCGGGTCGGTCGGTGAGGTCGGCGGCGATGTATTCCTCTATGCCGCCGGTTTCGTCGTGGAACAGCGGCGGGGCGAAGTCGTGGCTGTAGTGGCATTTCTGGATGTCGCAGTCGGCCATGTACCCGGTCGTGGCGAGCTGTTTGATGCACGGCCACAGCCACTGGGTGTGCCAGGCGGTGAGATCATCGCGCCAGTCTTCGGGGCCGGAGCCGGGAGGGAAGGCCTTGCGGTGCGAGACATACAGCGCCCAGAGTTGTTCGACCGCAGGCGGATGCCGGTACCAGCAGCCCGAAATCTGTCCTTGGGCCAGGTTGTAGCGGTAGCGCAGCCATTCGACCCAATCGAGCAGTTCGAACCAGGCCTGCAAGGCGCGCTCGCGCGGCATATGCCGCCATGACCACATCAGGTCCGGGGGCGGGGCTTGCCCGATGGTGGCGGCGTCGTCAAGCCAGGACACCAGCGCGCCGAGCTTTTGCGCGTCGGGCCGCCACTGAGTCGGCCCGCCAGCGTCGGCACCGGTCGGCTCGGTCACCGTCGCCAGCCCTTGGTCAGGTCCATCACCCAGTTCGCGGGTACCTCGCTGGCCGTGCTCGGGTCGAACACCGGCTCTGCCAGCACCGGTGGCAGCTTCCCGTCGGCGACGGCCTTGTTGTAGTAGGCCATCGAGGGCTCGACCAGGGCGGCTTGCTCGGCGTCTCCGTCGAACCAGGCGCGGATCGTGATCCGCACGCCGGGCTGATTGCGGTACACCAGCAGCGCTTGGTCTTCGGGCATCGTGCGGATCGCCTCCGGGCTCTGCGCGCGCCGCTCGTGTGGCTGATCGCGCCACTGGTCCCCGCCGCCGGGAACCGGGCGCCAGGTTTCGACCATGCCCAGCAGTTTGGAGGTGTCGTCGAGCAACTCGTGTGACATCAGGCCCGGCAGGATCATCCGGGCGCTGACGGAGTCGATGATCTGGCGGGCTTGGGTGTCGCCGAACCGGTCGCGCAGCTGGTTGAGACCGTGGGCGAAGGCCCAAATGGTGATCCCGCGCCCGCCGGAGTCGGTCAGCATCGAGGCCAGGTGTGGGATCGGCGCGACATTGGCGACCTCGTCGAGAATCATCCGGATCGGCGGGTCGAGCCGGTCATCGGGCATCCGCATGGCCCGTTTCTTGGCCAGGTAATGCACCTCGGTCGCCAGCGCCGACACGAACGGTGCCATCGACTGCGCGGCCCCTTCGCTGATCAGATACAGCGTGTTCGGGCCGCTGATCAGTTCGTTCAGATCCAGGCTTTCTGCCGCCGGAGCATCCACGGCGGCCATCAGTTTCGGTGAGGCCAGCGGTTTGAGGATGTCGGCGACCGTGGCCATGGTATTGGCGTCGGTCTTCGGGTCACCGGAGTGGGTGACCTGGGCGAAATCGGCGGCCCAGTCGGGGCGATGGCGTTCGAGGATCTTGAGTACGTCGCCGTTGCGGGTCATGCCCGACCATCGCCGCACATCCGACATCCGCCGCCCATCCAGTGCGGCCGCGTGCAGATAGCACTGGATCACCGTGGTCGCGCGGCCGGCGTAGAAACGCGCGGCGTCGGAGTTGCCGCCGCCCATCGGCCGCGCCGACACCATGCCCTCGGTACGTCGCGTCGCGGTGTCGGCATCCTCGGATCCAGCGATCAGCGACCAGCGAGTCTTGCTCGGCCATGCGGTGATCTGTTCGGGATCGAAGACCTCGACCCGGCCTTTACGCATGCGCTGCAGGCACGTAGCTCGCAGCAAGTCGCCCTTGGTGGTGGTGGTCAGTACGAAACCTGGCGCGTACAACACCGGCTTGACCGCCATCCGCCAGGTTTTACCCGACCCGGACGGACCGAAGGCCAGCAGCGAATCACGCGGGCCGATCGCGATCGGTGCGCCGTCGATGACGTTGTGCCCCAACGTCATAACCAGCTCACGAGCATCGACGTCCTTGGCCTTCTGCCCGGCCATCGACGCCCTCAGCTTGATCGCACGATCCTTGGCGCCGCGCTCCCCGAGGATCCCGGCGACATCGCGGGTGCTGGCAAGCCCGTTCGATCCGGAGTTGCGCCGCTTCTGGCGTGCGCTCCACACGAGCGCGCACCGCCACCAGGCCGCCAGCAGCGCGGCCGCGATCAGCACGACCAGCGTGTACACCAGCCACGCCGGGCCCGGCCGCGGATCTCGACTCCACGCAGCCGCTGGGTCACCGGGATGGTTCCACCAGTCGCGCAGGATAGCGAACAGCGGTGCGGGGGTGGCGAAGCCGTGTCCGGCGAGCAGCCCCGACAGGCCGGCACCGCCCAGCAGTGCGGCCAGGGCGACGGCGGCCGCGCCGCCGAACCACTGGTACAGCACCGGCACCTGCGGGCGTGGCGGCGGTGCCGGATTGGTGGGCGCGACGGTGTTCATGCGTAGGCCTTCCCCTTGATCGCGGCGTCGGTGTTGGTGAGCTGACGCTCGAGCGGGGAGCGGATGTGGCGCATGAGGATCGGGTCGCGCGAGCCGATCTTGAGCAGGCACTGACCGGGCCCGAGCTGCATGATCGTTTCGATGGATCCGGCGGGCAGCTGGTACATCGTGGCCGCCGCCGCCGCGTCGTCGTAGCGCTCTTGGCCGTAGATGTAGACGATCGAGGATTCCTGCATCAGAGCCCGCGCGGGAGAGTCCACCGGGAAATCGGAGATGTGATGAAACGCCGAGACGGTCGAGAAGCCCAGGCCGCGTGAGAGTTTCATGTTGCGGCGCAGATGCAGGCCCGTGGAGCCCTCCCCAAGGTGCCAGCCTTCTTCGACGAGCATCTCAGTCTGCTGATACGCCGAGGATCGGGCTGCGAGCCGGTTGGACAGCCACGTGTTGACCAGGGTCATCACCACCCGCAGCGCGGGCCCGGAGTCGGGCAGCCGCGACACGTCCAGGTGCACCAGCGGATGCTCGAGCGCCGCGCGGACCTCTGGTGTGGTGGGCGCGTCGACCAGCCCGCGCAAGTCGGTTTCCGAGAGCCGCCGCAGCGCCAATGCCGCGTCACGGCCCCACAACTGCGCCTCATCGCGGTAGAGCGGCCCGAACACGTCGGTGTCGTGGTCGTGTGGGTGCAGCATCCGGTGTGCGACATCACCGATGACCGGCTCGCCTCCGGCCGCGACCTTGTCACGGGTCACGAGGTCGAGGGTGTTGGCGACCGCCGCCTTTTCGGTTTCGCTCAGCGGGCGGCCCATGGTGTCCTCGAGCACCGCGTAGACCAGCTGCGCCTGTCCCTCGGGACGGTATTCGGCTCCGTGGTGCTCGCCTTGCAGCGAGATCGCCGGATCCAGCAGGTTCAGCCGCGGACCGTCACCAGCGCCGGTGGAGAATTCCACCGACTTCGCCCCGACCGCGTCGGCGATGACGCCGTATTCGCCCCGGCCGGACTGCTTCTTTTTGTCGACCACGATGATCTGTCGGCCCAAAGGCAGTGTGCGGGTGGTGAATACCGTCTTCATCAGACTCGATTTCGCTTTGCCGACATCACCGATGACCACGACATTGATGTTGGAAATGTCGTCGCCGTAGGCACTGAACTGGTCGAGTGCGATCGGTGCGTTGTTGGTGGCGTCGACACCGTTGATCACGCCGCGATGCCCGGAGGGTTTGCGGGTGATCGCGAGGTTGAGCGCTTCGCCCTGGCGGGTGGTCGAGGCACTGCCGTCCGGGCGCGGTTCGTAGTAGCCCATCCGGTCCAGCCAGCGCCGCCGCTTGGGCACCCGTCGGCGCGGCGGAGCGATCGGAACCAGGCCCTCGGTGGTGTCGACTCCCAGTCGGGTGCCGAACCGTGAAATCTCTGATACCGAAATAGTTTTCGTCATCTGCGCCTCACCTCACGCTGTCCGGGATTCTTTGGTGCCCGCCATCCCCCGACACAGCGGCAGTGTCGCGACCTGGGCGACGTCGTGGATGTCGTCTTGCCAGTCGAGCCGGGTGATCGCGGCCTGTCCCGCGGCGTAGCCGACTCGGCGGCAGGCACGCCGCACGTCTTCTTCGTCGCGGCCGGTGACCGCGACCCACATCGAGAACGCCATGCCGTGCGCGTTCTTGCCCGGCTTGAGATCGTGGCGGCGGCGCTGGGAGGCGGTCATCATCGTCTCGCCGGTGCCATCGTCGATGCGGCCCTTCTTGCGTTCGGTCGCCGCGCTGGCCGCGTCCTGGGTCAGATCCTTGACCGCTTGCACGCGTGCGGCCTGGTCGGGAGTGAAATCCATTCGGACACTGACAGTTCGGATGGTGGCGGCCCGCGCTTCGGTGTCGCTGCCCTGATCGGCTTCCACCCCGACCAGCAACGGGTGCAACCACAGCGGCCCCAACGGAGCCGGGGTGATCGCGCCCGGCGGGATGTGAGCGACGCGGGTGTGCCAGCGGTCGTTGACGATCACCGCGTCGCGCTCCCCCAGATAGGATTGCCAGCAGTTTTCCCAGCTCACATCGCGGTCGTCGTCCAAGGCGAAGGATGGGTCCATCAACGACCGGATCACCGCGCAGGTGCGCTGTTCACCGAGTACGAGCACCTCACCCATGCCCGCGCCGCTCAGCAGTCCCTCGAACCGTTCGAGCTCGTCTTTGACCACGCTGGCCCAGCCGATTTCGGCGCGGCGTCCATCACCCCAGGAGTCTCGGCTGGCAGCCTCGGAGATGAACCGGTCATCGACCGGGATCTTCAGGACGTACCACACGCGGTGTTCCTCGGCCAATGGCCGGATTTCCTCGAGCACATTCCAGTAGGAATTGACGATGTCCTCGAGGCGGCCGTCGAGGTTGACGAGTTGGTCGCTGTACCACTGCGTGTGTGCGGTCAAGTCGTAGGCGACGCTGCGGTGGATCTGCTGTGTTCCCCGGATGAACGAATCCGGTTTCGCGAGTTCGGCTTGCAGGAACCCATAAGAGGTCCACGCCGCCGCATACGACGCGTTCGACCGCAGTCCGCCCCGAAGTCCCTCCACCTGCACCACGACGCTGAGGTACTCGAGTTCGCCGGGATTGGAATGACGCAAGATGAACAGCGAATCAAATCCGGTGCCCGCCAACGGCAGTGGCTCGACACGCCCCACCGGCGGCGGCAGCTCCCAGGCCGGATCGGCATCGGGGTCGTAGTGCTGTGCGGGCACCCCGGTTTCGTCGCCGCGGTCATCCGCGGACCAGAAGATGTGCTCACCAGCCTTGCGGCGTCGCCAGTTCCGCCACCGGAACACCGCCCGCTCCGCGGTGGAGCGTTGGTCACCGAAGCGGGTGGTCGAGGCCAGCACACCGCCCAGCAGTCCGAATCCGGTGATCGCCCCGGCCCAGCCCTGCAGCGAGAGCCACGCCACGATCGCGGCCGCTGTCGCGACCGACCACACCACCACCATCGGGCGCGACATCCCGAACACGCCGCGTCGGCGAACCTCTGGATCCAGTTGCGCGGTACGCACTTCCATCATCGGTGTCGTCATCGTCGACTCCCTCCGCTACCGGTCGTCTTCGGCGCGAGGCGCGACATCATCGGTGGTGGACTTGGCCTTGTTGATCGCCGAGGACACCGCTTGCACCCCGACCGCCGCCGCGATGGACGCCCCACCACTTGCCACACCCGCCGCTGCGGCTTCGCCGCTCGAGGCGGCTGTGCGAGTTCCGGCGGAGCTTTCCTTGCCGCCCGCCACACCGGGATGGGCACCGCCGCCGACCGGGGTTTGATCGCCCTTTTCCCGATAGGCCCGCGCCAGCGGGTTGCTTGCCTGCCCGGACTGGGATTTACCTTCCGACGGTCCGCTGGCGGTTGCGCCGCTGCCGGCGCCCTCACCGCCGCCGCGACCCGCGCCGGATTCGCTGTCGGAGCGTGTAGCCGGTTGTTGCCCGCCGATGCCGCCGAGGCGGGTGTAGAGCATGGCGTTTCCGGCCGCGCCCACGGTGTCACCGATCAGGGAACTACCGCCTCCGAAATCCTCACTGTCGGCAGCGGTGGGCAGGATCGGTGCCCATTTGAGCAGCGCCCAGGGAGCCATACCGACCAGCAGCATCGCGACGGCGACCTGGAAGACCTGCGCCACTTGGCCCATGCCGGTGCCCGGCGCGTCGGCATAGACCGCGTTCGCGGCGGTGAAAACGACCGCTAGCAGGAAAAACAGCATCGGAGTCGAGAACGCGATCCCCAGGAACAAAAACACCGGCCGCAACGCTTTGTGCCGGTATTTCGGGTGGATCGTCATGAAGATCGAGATGCCCGAGACCGCACCGGCCAGCGGCAGCCCGTACTCGTGGACCATCAAACCCAGCCAGACGACGAGCGCGCCCATCATCATCAGCCCGAACATGATGATCGCCAGTAGGGAACCGCCAGGGAAGCTCGCGGCGGTGGCGTTGTTGAACTCCCCGATATTGGCGATGAGCTCACCGGTGGGTGTTCCGCCCCATTCGGCCATGCTCTGTGACAGCGAGTTGGTGAACGCGAGAATCAGGGCGGCGAATCCCGGGGCGAACAACGCCAGAAACACCGACATCGGCAGGTGCCAGAACAGCGACATTGCCATCTCTCGCGGTGCCCCGCCCCTGGCCGAGCGCTGAATCGCGCCCAGCACCATGAACCCCATCACGACGAAACCGATGGCGACCGACACCGCGTACAAGCGCAGGAACCAGTCACTGCCCGGATCGAAATGGCTTGTGCTGGCCAGAGATTTCAGCACTTTCGTCGAGAATTCGATGGCGGCGGGTTTCATCGAGTTCGCCCAGTCATCAGCGATGCTGCTCGGATCCTCGATGAACTTCGATACCTTCGATACCGCCGAGGCGATCCCGGACAGGGCGGTCGTGACCCATTTGCCGTACTGCCATTGCGGCGACTTCGAGATCGCACCGCCCAGGATCGCATCGACCCGGTCACCGAAGCTGGTGTTCTGATCGATCCAGTTCGCGGTACCAGCGAACAGGTGCCCGACCTTGGCGTTCCAGTCGCGGCACCGTTTGGCGGTGTCGTAGGAACCGCCATTGTCAGCTTTGTTGCAGTTGAGGAAGAACGCGTGCGAGCAGTAGACGCCCAACTCCTCGGAGCCGCACGGCTCGGTCCATGCCTTATCCGGGACCTTGGTAGCGCCGGGGACGGTTTTCATCGCGCGCAGCGAGGTGGTGTCGGGGGCGCTCCATTCGAAGCCCCAGGTGTTGGCGCTGGTTGTGGCCCACCCCTTCAGGTCGGTGGCGCACATCCCGCGGGGCGGATGGTATTCGCTGTCACCGGCGGGGAACACCTTCGGCAAGAACTCATCGGCCGGTTCCTTGCCGTCGCGGACGAACTGCTCGGCCGCCGTTTTCGTTCCAACGGTGTTCTGGAGGGTGAATGCCTTGATGCCGGACAGCAGCGCGACCTTTTGCTCATCAGGCAGCGACCACCACAGCAACCGATTTTCGTTGGTGAGCATCCCAGACAGGTAGGCCCCCATATCGCCGCCGCGCCCTGCGCAGGCGCCGGTGAACCATTCGGCGGTTTTGAATTCGGCGGTGCCGCCGATGAACTTCTTGAGATCCGCCGGGAAGTTCGGCGGCAGGCTCGCCGAGTCCGCCGACACCGCCGCGGGCCCGCTGCCCGGTGTCGGTGCGGGCGTCGGTTGCGCCTTCGCGCCGCCCGCGCCCACTCCGGCCAGCACACCGGCCGCAGCCAACACCAGAACACATCGACGAATCATGATGTCCGCCTTGCTTAGTTGATGAAGAAGGAGAAGTAGCCGGACTCGGCGGTCTTGGTGTCGTTGCTGGGCGCGGAGGCCTCGGCCAGATCCGGGCCGACGCGGAATCGCCAGTCGCGCGCCTTCCAGTCACCGTTTTCCCACACCAGCCCCACTGTGGTGGTGCCCCACACCGCGCTCACGGCCTTCTGTCCGGCAGCGTTGAACACGCTCTGACCGGCACCGAGCGCCCAGATCTCGACCTCGGCTTGCTGGTCGGTGAGAACGCCGACGGTGACCGTGGCGGGCAGGATGGAGAACACGTCCTCACTCGCGGGGCGGCCGTTGGCGTCGGCGAGCACCTTGGTCAAGGTGTCCGACGGTGCCGCCGCCAGCATCCGGGCTCGGATCTTTTCGACGTCGGCGCGGCCGTGATCGGCCTTGCTGATCGCCTGGACGAGGTTGACCGCCGCTGTGGCCGCCCCGCCCTTGTCGCGGGTGTAGCCCGAGGGCAGGCCATCATCGAAAACGGTAGGCCCATGCGCGGTTTCGACCTTGACAGTGGCGGTCTCGGTGGTGGACCCACCGCGGATCACCCCGATGATCAGCACCACACCCAGCACGGCGGCGATCGCACCGAGGACGTACCACAGTCGCGGCGGAGTCGACCAACCTCCGCCGCCCTCGGGTGAACGCCGCGCGGCGCCCGGCTGGACCGAAGAACCGGCCCGCTGCATCGGCGTGGCCGTACCACGCCCGACCTTGGAAAAGTCTTTCTTCGCCATGAGATTGCTTCTTTCGTGCGCAGGGGAACGGGGGTCAGAAGATGGAGATGATGCCGCCGACGATGATTCCGACGGCCGAGAGGCCGAGCAGTTGCGCGATGGAGGTTTTCACCGACTCGGTTTTGTCGGCGACCGTTCCGGAGTAGCCGCCCTTCTTGGCGCGCTGCAGATCGACGAAGGAGCTGATGAGACCGAACCCGGCGAGGATGAACGACCCGGCCCATACGGCCCCGAGCAGCTTCTTCCAGGCATTGTTGAATTCCGCGCCGAACACGTTGAAGTCCGGCACTACCCCGTCGAACGGGTTCTGCCCGGCCGCCACCACGGTCGCGGCCTCGGCCACGCCCGTGGAGAGCAACAGGCTGACCACGAGCGCGGCCGCGACGATCCCGGCCCGGCGCAACGTGGTCGGTGTGCGGTTGTTGTTGCGGTTCATCTGTTCATTCCTCTCGCTGGATTCCCGCTCAGGCGCCATAGCTGTGTCGGGTGTCGAACGCGGCTCCGTGGCCGCCGCCGCTGAGACCACCGAATACGTTGCGGCGCAGGGTGCGCGCCGGATCGAGGGTCTGGATCGAGTGCTGACGACGCCAGGACAAGGTGTCGTCGCCGTCGTCGCGGCCGCCGCCGCGCGTAGTGTCGGCCGAGCGCTGAAATGACTGCGCCACAACCTCGTCGGCGTACTGCGGTTCACGTTCTTGGGAGGACACCGCCAGTGAGGTGGCCGCCATCGCGGCCACCCGGGTCCAGGCGATGACGGTGTTGTCCGCCAGCCGGGCGTGATCGACCCGGCCGCCACCGGCCAGGCCCGGATCGTAGGGCACTTCCACAACATTGCGGATCCCGCTGTGCTGCAACGCTTCCAGGATCACCTCGCGTTTGCCGGGCACGGCCGCCGGTGGGACGGTCAGCACGACGATCGCGTTGGTAATCAGGCTGTAGAGGCCCCGTTCGTGCAAGGCGGCCAGCATCCGGCACACCACAATCGCGGAGTCCTCCCGCAGTGTCATCGGGATGACCAGCAGGTGCGCGGTGTACGCGGCCCACAACCAATTGCTGCGGCGGCGGTTGTTGCCGGTGTCGATGATCACCAACTCACGCAGCCGCGACAGCACCCCATAGATCGCGCGGCAGTGCTCGGCGGTGATCTGGGCAGTGCCGTCCGGGGATTCGTCAGCGGCCAGGACTTCCGCGCGTGTCGGCTGCATCCGCAGAAACCGCGTCACCGCCGACACCGGAGTCGCGGGGTTGGCCAACTGCTCGACGTGGCCGAGCAGATCCCACACCGTCGGGGCCGAGCCTCGCGCCGAGATGGCCCGTACCCCGAGAGTTCCTTCGGTCTCGTTGTTGTCCCAGATCACGACGTTGCCGCCGCGCGCGTCGGCCACGACATTGCCCAGCATCAGCGCGGCGATCGTCACCCCTTCGCCGCCTTTGGGGTTGGCGACCATGACGGTCTGGTGCCCGACCCACTGTTGGCGCAGCGCCGCGTACGCGGCGCGGGCCTCGATTTCGGGGGTCTTGGGCCGCAGGCGCAACAGTCCGCCGGTGGCGGCATTGGCCCAGCCGCGGAAACCCCACCGCGCCGGATCCGCGCCGACCCCGTCAGGTTCAGGCAGCAAGCTCGACAGGGCCGGGATCGAGGGCCGCGCCGACCCCAATTCCTGCTCATTCGGGGTGAAGGTGTCGGGTGGATCGACCGCAAGCGGCTCGGGTTCTTCGACCGGGCGCGGGGCGGCTTTACGGACCGCGCGCAGATCGACCGGCGGCTCAGCCGGGTAGCTACGTGGCTCTGGCATGTTCGGTTCCTTTCGCAGGGGAGATCGACGAGATCGGTTGGCGCTCAGCGTTGTTGAACAGAGGCCACCTCCCAGCCGCTCACGCCCCTGGCCAGCCGCACATCCACGACCGCTGAGACGTGCTCGCCGACCGTGCCGTCCGGCGCTGTCACCGCTTGGTCGATAACCAGTTGCGCGTAGGCGGTGCTCACGCTCGCCGCGGGCACAGGTTCGGCACCGGCGCGCACGCTCGCCACCAGCCGCGCTCGTTGCCCGCTCCACCGCATCCAGTCCGCACCCGGCCCGGCGATCGGAGCCGCGAGGGTCAAAGCCGCCGCGTACGCGGGCACCAGCAGCGGCCCCGCCCGCCCGGCGGCATCGTCAGGTCCGGCGTCGCGGGTGGTGTCCCAGGTGAACCAGATCCTCATCGCCGCCGCCGCGACGGCGGCCGGGTCATTGCGATCGCCCCCGGCCTGCTCAGGCGGCAACGCTGTCGCCGCGACCGCCGGGCGACGCGGCCCCGGTGTCCACGGCGAACCCGACCCGGTGCTGTCGTGCGCGCACCCGGCCAGCAGTACGGCCGCGCCGCCGATCGCGGCCAGCACCCCCGCCCGGCGCGGCACCGTCGATGTCGTCGTGGTGGTGTAGGTTCCCGACATTGTTTGCGTCCCGGTCAACACGGCTGTGGTGTCGGCGTAGACGTCTTCGGGCCAGCCGCCCTGACCTTGACAGGCTCGGCAGTCCACCCACTGGCCGTTGATGAACTCACCCTCAGCCCCTTGGCAGGTGCGGCACTCGAACCACGGTCCGGGCATCAGGCCGCGCGAATCACGGTTTGGCTCATTGGTTTTGCGCTTCTGTTGCATCATCGGCTCTTGGGCTTCCGTTGGGTTGTTCATGTCGCTCGTCAATGTGGTGGTCATGTGAACCTGCGTGCCTGGAATCCGGGGCCGAGGGTGGCCAGTAGCGAGATCTTCACGGTTCCGCCGGGTTGGGGTGCCTCCACGATCTGGTCACCGCCGATGGCCATCGCGACGTGCTGCGGATCGGATCCGGCGGGGAACACCAGGTCACCGGCCGCGAGGTCAGCGGTGTCGACGGGTTTGCCGCGCGGGTCGTTGAGCTGGGTGGTGGTGTAGTGCCCGAGCACGATGCGCCCGTCGCTAGCGGCAGCGACGGCATAGATCATCAGCCCGGAACAGTCGAAGCCGACCTCACCACCAGCGCCTCCGGCGGTCGGTCCGCTCACCGCGCCGCCACCCCACACGTAGGGGGCGCCGATCCAGCGCCGCGCCGCCTGCACGGCTCGCTCACCGAACCCGCCGGTGAGCGCACCGCCGGGAACCGGCAGCGGCAACGACCAGCGCCGCGCGGTCTCGGGGATTTCCTTCACATACCGCTGTGTCTCGGCGTTCGCGCACACCCCGCGATTGGCCTGGGTGGCGGCGGGCCCGCAGTTGTACATGCTCAGCATCAGCTCGATCGGGTCGCCGGTGAGCGTCCCGGCGGCCAGTCCGGCTTTCACGGTGCCCATCTGCACGCAGTTGTAGGCGGCTTGCGACATCACCGCGTCTGCGATCGAGTTCGGGTCGGCGCGGCCGTCGCCGTCGGCATCGACCCCGTATTTGGCCCACGTCGCGGGCATGAACTGGGCATAGCCCAGCGCACCGCTCGGGGACACCTGGTCTTTCTGGAATCTGCTCTCGTTGCGCAGCTGCGCGGCGATCAGCGGGGCGGAGGTGTCCGGGCAGGCGGTGGCACCCTTGATGATCCACGGCACGAACGCCGCCGCCGCGGGGTATTCGGCGACGAGTTTGCTCACGTCCAGGCCCGCGCCGCCCACATTGGCCCCGCACCCCACCCCGGTCGCCGGTCGCACCGCCGCCGCGAGCGCCACCTGATCGGTGCGCGACGCGGTCGCGGTGGCCGAGGCCTGACCAGTGGTGGCACCGGGGTTCGTGGCGGGACCGGGGGCGGTTTTGGCGTTGGCGAACCAGCCCATCGGGTCGATCGCGGTTCCCCCGCTGAATCGCCCGCCTATCCAGATTTCGATGTGGGCGTGCGGGCCCGAGGACTCACCGTCGGATCCGACTTTGGCGATCGGGTCACCAGCCCTGACGCGCTGGTCCTTGCTGACCAGCACGCCGTCTTGAAACATGTGCCCGACAACGAAACTCACGGTCTGGTTATCGATCTTGCGGTCGAGGTCGAGCACCACCCAGTGCCCGAACCCGGTGGCAGCACCGGCGGCCACCACTGTCGCATCGGCGGGGGCGTAGACCGGGGTGTCCTTGGGTGCGGCCAGGTCGGTGCCCTTGTGCGCGCCGCCCCGCGAGCCGAACACGTCGGAAATCGTGTAAGTGCCCTCTTGCATCGGGAACAGCACCGAACCAGGCGCCACCGGGCCGCCCTTGGGGACCGGCAGGCAATTGGCGTCGCCAGGGGTGTGCGGCAGCCGTCCGGAGAACACGAGCGCGGCAGCTGAACACAGCACCAGGGCGCACACCGCGACCGTGACCCAGAGTTTTCCGGATCCACTGCCCTCGCTACCGCTCATCACCTCACCACGTCTTCCGTGTCAGACAAGAAGAATTCGTCTTGTTTGTCCCCGCCCGGGGCACGAAACGCTCACTGCCACAACCGCTATCGCCTTCGGCTCCACCTCCGGAAGCCAGCGGCGACAAGGCGGGAACCGGTGATCGCGGCGCGCAGCTCACTGCCCGCCCAGGCCGTTGAACTCGCCACGATCACCTCCTTCCCAATCCCGTCGCCGGGTTGCGAAACCTGTTGTCTACGAGCGGATCTGGCTGAGAAGGAACTGGAGCAACTGCTGCACGCCCTGGGCGTAGTTGGTGTGAGCGTTGGAGGCGTAGAACGTCGCGACATCCGCGCCCTCGCGGGCCAGGTCCGCCAGTTGCCCGGCCCCATCGGAGCCGGCGAGGCTCGACAGCGACCCGGCCAGCCCTGCCAGGTCACCGGAGGCCACGTTCTTCGCCAGCGCCGCGCTCTGCGAGCCGACGGTGCTGCTGTGGCCCAGCTGCGACGGGTCGGTCTTGGTGCCGCCGGTGAGCACCCCGGCCGCCGCACCAGCAAGGTCGATGCCGACCGGCAGTAGCCCGGTCATCTCCGCGCCCGCGCCGAGCACGTCGCCCTGGCCGAGTTTCTCCACCGCCCGCCACGCCACTTCCTGGGCTTGGCCGATGTCATTGGCGATCCGGATGATGTCGAGGTTGCCCAGCAGCGAGATCACCGCGCCCGCGATCGAGGTCCACCCCGACGGGTCGAAAACCCCCGCCATCGACACGATTTGGCCGATGAACCCGACATCGACACCGGCGGCCATCTTCACGATCGGGGAGAAGGCGTTGTTCACCTCCCCGGCCGCCTGATGCGCGCCCGGGATGTCCCCGGCGGCGATCCGGTCGATCAACCTCGCGAACGAGTCGATCATCTTCGGGATATTCGCCGCAGTCGAGGCCACACCCGTACCGACGTTGAGGACCTGCTTGATGATCGTGTTCGGTTTGAGCGCCTTGAGGATGCCCAGACCGGTCGAGATCGTCGAAGAGTCCAGGCCCGCCAACGGAGCGGTTTGCGTGGCGAGCTGATCGGCGCGCGGGGCGAGGGAATCGCGGGCGCTCAGCGGGGCTGTTCCGGCCTGTCCGCCCCCGGATCCTCCGGCGAGGATCTGCTGGGCGGAGTTGGCCAGCGACACCGCCGTCGAGATCGCGCCAGGGATGTCGATCTGCCCGGCCGCGTTGAGTACCTGAGCCGCAGCGGATTCCGGCGACCCGGCCGGAGCCGTGCGCAGCGCATCGGCCGCACCCTGATTGTTCTTGACGAACTGCTGCACATCCTGCAACGGGCCCAATGTGGCGACCAGCGAACTCGCGCCCGCACCGACACCGGCGACGTTGGTCGCGGTGCCGATCGAGCCGAGATCGGCATCGCTGGGCAGGGCCTTCGCGCGGTCGGCGAGGTTGGCCGCCGTCGCACCGACACCGTTGTCGGCTCGACTGAAATCCGACACCAGCGACGAGGACAACTGAGCGTCCGGGGAACCGGGATCGGTGTTGCCGCCCAACACCTTCCCGATCGCGCTGATGAACGGTGCCGACGACGAGGACACCGAGCAGTACAGATCACCTTGCCCGCACAGCGTGCGCACCTTCGAGGTCAGCGACCCGAACCCGCCCTCACGCGGACCCGCCATACCTTGGCCGGGCTGCTGGGCTCCGAGTTCCTGGGTGGTCTTGGGGTCGCGGCGCGGATCCGAGAGCAGACCCACCGCCACCACGCGATCGGCCGAGATCGGGCCGGTGCCGTGACCGATCTCGGCCATCACATCACCGAGGCCGTCCGCGCCCTGGCTGTATCCGGCCGCGATCACCCGCGTCGAGCTGCACAGCCCGCCCAGGATCTCGCGGACCTTGCTGACCAGGGTCGCTTTGGATCCCGCATACGCCAGGCCCTGATCGAAAGCGCTTGCCGCATAAGGCACATACAGCACGGTCACATTCGCGCCGAGGCGCTGTGTGAGCCCGTCGGCGACCGGGTTCAACATCCCGGTCGGGGGCTGCTGATACATGTCCGCGCCCGCCGTGGTCTCCCACGTTCCCGGCGCGATCACCGCCGTGTACTGCGTGCAGCCACCCGGCATCGCGGCCGCGTCACCCGCCCCGGTGATCGTGGCCGCCGCGACCACCGCCACCGTGGCGGCCGCCGATATCGCCCCGCTGGTCCACCTACCGATCCTCATCGCAGCTCACCTTTTCCCTAGGCCGCCGAGATACCGGTGATGAGCGTTCGCCCGTCCCGGACCGTCGTCGTAATCTGTTGCTGGTAAACGGTTTTCGGTAGACCAGGCCGCATCTCGCTCAGCTCGATCGCGAACGTTGCCGGACTCTGCTCACGCACCGTGACGCAGTAGGTCGTGCCCAAGGGCACCGAATCGATGCCGGTCTGGAGGCGCTCCACCGTCGAGACCGCCGCGTCAGCGGCGACCACCGCCCGCGCCTGCTCACCGGAGCGGGCCACGTAGTAGGCGTGCTCGAACGCCAGAATCGCCTCCGGCCCCGACCCGGTTCCCCCAGCACCATTGCCGCGCACGACACCCGCATCCGTCGACGGGCCGCACGCGCTCGGGTCCACCGGCTCCGCCGAACTCGGCGACAGCGACGACAACGCCGGGGGCGAAGCCAGTGGGGCGGCGGGCTTGTTCGAACCGTCCTCGGCACCGCCGCCGAACGCCGCCACTGCCCCCACGATCAGCGCCACCGACGTCACCGCGCCAAGCACCACACGCGTGGTGCCCGGCCGCGCCGTGCGGCGCTGAAACCGCCGTACTCGGCGCGGCGCGGGTGCCGACACCAGCAACATCTCGCTGCCGCGCGTACCCGCCGCCGCGTCGAACCAGTCCAGCAACCCCACCGGCTCGCCGCCCACACGAGGAGGCGGTGCCGGTGGCTGTCGTTTCGGGCCGCTGGTCACGGGGTCACCGCCTCCTGCACGGCCGCGAGTCCGGCGTTGGCGGCATCGGTCAACGGGCCCAGCTGCCCCGGCGCGAACGGCGCCACCGCATCGAGCACGTCGATGGTGACCGTGACCAGATCCGTCAGCGGCGGCTGAGCCTTCGCCCACGAAACCGCGTCCCGGGCGGCGTTCGTCGCGGCATCGGCCGCCGCCGGTGCCCACGGCTGCGACTGCACCCAGTCGACACCGGCCGCGACCGCATCGGCAGCCCCTTGCAGGAGCTGCTGGCCGCCGGGCTGCGCGGCGACGGCGTCGACCGCCCCTTCGGCGGCCGCGCCCGCACCGGTGAACGCCTGCTGCACCTGATCGTGCAGCGACGGCCCCGGAGCCGGAGCCGCCGGAGTGGGTCGTGCGGGGGAATCCTCCGGCGGCGCAACATAATCCGAGCCGTCACCGGCGGTCGCCACCGCGCCGAACGTGCCGCCGACGAGCGCGCCCAGCAGAGCCGCGGGCACGCCGATCACGGTCGCGCCGATCAACGCACCGGCCGCCGCGCCGATCACGGTCCCGGCCACGCCGCTGGTCACCGTGCCGATCACCGGCACCGGGATGATCGTGCCTGCAGCGGCCCCGACGATGCCGCCGATGGTGCCACCGATCAACGAGCCACCGACTGCCGCGGGCGCTCCGATCACGAAGAACCCGATCGTGCCGCCGGTCGCCACACCCACGACCGTCCCGGTGGCGATGCGGTCGGAGCGACTCTCGGAGAACCCGATGCTGTTGAGCCAGGTGTTCACATCGCGCTGAGCCAGGGCCATGTACGCATTCGCGTGCCAGGCCACATCGGGCGGAACCCAGTCCGGGCGAGGGATCTTCGCATCCCCGGTGCCCAGCCACTCCGGCGTCGGCGGGGTGATGATCTTCTGCGGCTCGACCGGCATCGGGGCGTGCAGTCCGCCCAGATCCTCCCCCAACGTTGTCGGAGGCTGTGCGTAGTAGCTCGACTGAGCGCCGCTGCCGCCCGAGCGCGACGGCGGATTCCGGTACTCCTGCGGCCCGTACACCGGCGGATCCGGCAGTATCGAACCCAGCGGTGACTGCTGCTGCGGCTTGGGCGGCGGCGTCGGCGCCGGACTCGACACACCCGACTGCTCACGCGGCGCCGTCGTCACACCAGGCTGCTCGGGATCGGTCACACCGGGCTGCTGGGGCGGAGCCGCCAACGCCACACCGGAACCGGCCAGCATCACCGCCAGCGCCGCCTTAAACGCGACCGCCGCACGGGCGGCGTTGCCCGTGGCGGCGCGCGCAGCGCGGTGCGCGCCCACGGCGCGCGGACGCGCCTGAACCTGCAACGGCAGACGACCCGCCCCGCGGACCCCCAGTCGCACTGATGGTGTCGATGTCGTCGACAACCCGTGCTGCCCTTGTCCCAGCGCTGCCGAGCCGGGCTGCCCTGAGGCCGCGTATGCGGTGGCCGCGCTGTCGGCCGCCACCAGGGGCAGCGCCGTCAGCGCGGTCAAACGTCTGCGGGTTCTTGCCATTCGACTCCTCCGATCAATTCTATTTTATTGTAGCGATCTATTGCGGTTATCAATTGTGACACTTTGTGACAACACAGCTGGGGTTGCGGCACCATGGCCGACCATGGACGTGTGCGACGGATGAGCCGCATGCAGTTGGCCGGCTTCCGCCCTGATCGCCTGCTGGAAGAGCGCGAGAAGCTGGGCTGGTCCCAAGGCGACCTCGCTCTGCGGATCACCGCTGTTCTGCGCGAGCGCGCGGGAATCGACATCGACGACGACCGCGGCCCGAAAGTCACCACCAGCGCGATCTCGACCTGGGAACGAGGCAAATCCACCCCCACGGCCGACAACCTCGCCGCCGCGGCCGGATTGCTCGGCGTCGCGACGGACTACCTCATCGACATCCCCGAAGAACAACGGACCCTGCGAACCCTGCGCGAGCTCTCGGGGCGCACCCAGCCGACACTCGCCGCGCAAACGGGAATCTCGAGCGGGCTCTTGGCATCCCTCGAACGCGGACACGCCTCGCTCACCGACGATGTCGCCACCCGGCTCGCCGGGCGACTGAACCTGTCCGTCGAGGCCATCCGTGCCGCCTACCTGCGAGGCCGCCGACACCGACTCGCAGCGCCCGGGGCTTCCCCTGGGCGCACCGAGATGCACCGACCTTCGCATTAAGTGAAGTTAATGTGAAGTCAATAGGAATGTCAACGGAAGTGAGCAGGAACCAGAGCGTATGTGACCGCCGGTGCTGATTCTGCCAAGCTGGGAGCAATAGGAAGTAGCCGATAGGAAGTGGTCGTGACGGGACCTGCATACAATTCGTGTGCGTTGCCGGTATGATTCCTATCCGTGGAGCAACCGAGCGGGCAGTCATTCGGCAACTGGGTGCGTGGACGCCGAACCGAACTCGGGCACGCAATCGGTGGGATGACTATTGCCCAAGCCGCGGCCAAATCCGTTGAGCTTGATGGACGTGGAGTGACCGACCGGACGTGGGGACTGCTCGAGCGAGACGAGACTCGCCCCAGTGCCAGCACGCTGGCCTATGTCGACTTCGTGCTGAAGTGGGAGCCCGGCAGCGCGTCGAAGGCTTTCCACGACCGTATTCCGCCTACCCCGATCGTCGAACCAGTCGTCAGCGAAGTTGAACCAGTCGTCAGCGAAGATGTAAAACGCTTCACAACAAAGGATGTGCAACGCATAGTTCGGCTTGAGAAAGCGTTCGATCGCGCTGGGATTACCGGCGGCGGGGCCCGCAACCACAACATCATCGACATCGACGCGCAGGGGGGCTACACGCTCAGCGGCGAAGCGATGGACGCCCTCATTGCATTCCTCGACTCGCTGCCGCCGGAGTCCTGACCGGGGCCTGGTTCGTCCGCGTCGGCATCATCGTCGACGGAGGAATCGGGAGGGGCCACGGATTCGATCCCGTCCGATTCGCGCCGGACGATCGTTGGTTTCGGCTTGGTGTGGCGTCGATCCATCGTGGGCCGCGCCGCTGGACAGGTCCGTCCAGGTCATGCCGCCATCGGCGAGGGCACGCACGTGGATGTGAGCGGTCACCACCAGCCCAGCGCCGATCAACTGGTTGGCCACGGCATCGGACGCCACGATGATCGGCCCAGCGACGCGCGTGGAGCCCACCACGATCAGCACGGCCCGATTGGTTCCCAGCGATTGCGCCACCTCGGCCATCATCGTCGTCACTGTCGCGGCGGCTCGCCAATGCAGCGTTGCGGCCACTTCGGGCCCCCGCGACAGCACTACGACCAGGCCCGCACCAGCGTGCCGCACGCCACGGGCCGAGTCGAGCGCTTTGAGCACCGCCGCCGCTTCATCACTGGCCAGCATCGACTGCTCCCGCCCCCGTGTCGCGTGCCCACTCGACGTCCATGTCACCTGGGAAACACACCCCAACAGCACCGACCTCGAGTCCACGGATCCACAGGCCGAGTTCGTCGCCGTGCGACTCGACAGCGGGAGGTAGCTGCAGCCCATACATTTCCAGCCGGTTCCGGCATCGGCGCTTCACTGCAGTTGTCCTTGTCCGAGACCCGAGTTTGCCGCGAGCCTATCGACGCGGGCGGGTACTCGCCCCCGAAAACCTGGTCCGCGCAGGCCGATCACGGTCATGACCGTGACGGTCACCAGAAGTGCGACCGCGATGACGAGAGCGATATCGCGATGGCTCACAAGCTGCTCCACCCGTGATCGGTCATCGCCCACCTCGCGCGTTGGCGATATCGACCGACAGCGCCGTGAACCAGTCCGCAGCCTGCTCAGTCGCACCGCCGCCGTAGCTGGTGTGGTTCGCCATGACGTCGGCGTAGCTCACGATCGTCGCCGGATCCAACACGTCGGCATTGGCCGCCAGATTCGCCGCGATCGCCGCACCGATCTGCCCAGCCAGCCGCGGCAACTGCCGCAGTGGATCAGCCGCCACAGCGGCCACGATGCGGCCCACTTTGTCCGCCGCCTCCTGCGTCCGGTCCGAACCCGGCGCCGGGGTGCGAGGGTCGGCCGCATCGGCGATCCGATCCGAAACGGATTCGGCGGGAACGTAATTGACACCGCCATTGCCATCGATCTGAACATCGTGGAGAACGACCGCCGCGGTGGCCGCCGCGGTCGTCTGCTGCCAGGCTCCGCCGAGCGAGGTGACAGCGGCGATCGGATCGTGCAGATCCGCGCGGGCAGCCAGCCCGGCCGCCGTGCGCAGAACCGCAGCATGATCGGGGGCATCACAGGCCAGATCGCGGCGAGCGCAAAACTCCCCGACACGCCCAGACAGTCCACCGAACCCGGCCTCATCGGGTGTGATGCCGCCGCTGGCTGGCGGCACCGGGACCCGAATCTGCTGCGTCGCAGCACCATCGGTGCCCGGCGCTGGAGAGGGGGCCAACTGCCCCGGCGCCCCGGGGAAGGGAGCGCCGCCCGCCGGGCGGGTGCCGTCGCTGAACAGCGCCACCCCGGCCACACGATCGGCAGGCACCGGGCCGTGGCCCTCACCGACCTCGCGAGCGAACTGTGCCGCCGCGACGGCACCTTGCGAGTAGCCGGCCACGGCCAGCATCGTGTGCGGGCAGCGAGACACGACGCCGGCTGCCGTCGCGTTCAGTCGGGCCGTCGCCTGCTCGACCGATGAAGAGAACGGTTCCCGTCCTTCGCCGGTTCCCGGAGCACCGCCGAAGCTGGCCTCGTAGGGGATGGTCACCTGCTCGATATCCACGCCCCGCGCAAGCATCGGTCCAACCATCGTGCCCAGCATCCCGCCGGTGACATCCGGATTCGCCGCGGGCGTGGACTCCCCGGTGCCTTGCACTCCCAGCACCATCAGTCCCGGGCAACTCGTCACCGGCACCGCGCCGTCAGGGCCGGACCTGGCGGAGACCGCGTAGAAATCGTCGAGAAGCGCAGTCGGCCGCACCGGCGGCTCGGCCTGCGCAGGAATTGCCGCGAGCGCCGTCCCACCGCATACCATTGCAGCGGCGGTTAGCGTATAGATGTGTCGCACAGGGTGATTCCTCACATCAACGGCGGTGCTGGTTGAACCTCGAGGTTCAACCAGCACCGCGGGATCATCTCGAAAGCGGGCGGTCTACCCATGCGGGGGCAGACCGCCGAAACGCGAAGGCCCCCACAGGCACTCGACGCTCGATGCCCGAGCCCGGGTGCCCGCAGGGGCCTTACATCAGAGGGCCACCGTCTCCGTTCACTCCCAGCTGTTTGCGGCAGTTGGGAGCGAACGGACCGGCTCTCGCCGGTCAGCCGACTCCGCAGCGAGACGGCAGGGTCAGCGAAATCAGTGCGGAACGACGCTCAAGATGATGTTCACGACGTTGCCCAGCGCCGCCGTTATGAACATCGCGGCCTGCGCTCCGATGTTGATCATGCTGAGAATTGCGCCCATGGGGTCTTCCCTTTCCCTCGCGATCAGGCGATGCGTCCTTCGCATCCACCCGGGTGAGAGGCGACGACCTCGGGTTATACACCCGAGCCGTTCAGCCGGACAAGAACACCTCCCCCGGACTTCCTCCCCCTGTGGAATCTAATAGGAAGAGTGTAGGAAAGTCAAAGGAAGTTTGTATGATGTGACTGCAGGTATGATTCCGCAACTTGTCTTCGGAGCTGAACATGCTCAGCTCAGTTCAGTACGGAGGTGCCAGCGGGACGATGATGTGAAAGGGGTTGGTCTTCATGCGACGATGCAGGGCGCATCGGCAGGCACGAACGCCCATGCGAGGAAGGGGAAGTTCGATAGCCACCAACTCCTCCAGCGCGGTCATCCGTGGCCACGTCTGCAGGCACCAGTGCACCGCTATCCAGGCAGAGGTCAACACCGGGTTCTACGCAACGGTCCCCACACGGATCGACCCAGCGCATCCAGCCCGGCCAGCTGATCCAGCCGCTACCGGAACCCCAAGTCCCCGCAACGAGCGAAAGGCATTCGGGCAATTCGCATCACGGCCCGCTGGCGCTTGCGGGCAGTCCGCGCTTTACCTCGGAGCGTCGCGTGCATGTGGTGGGCCACTGGCTACTACTTTCCCCGCCGCTACTCGGCGCAGACTCGCCACCATTCCGTCGGCGCGTCGCGCGCATCGATCACCCCGGAATGATATTGATATGACTATGCCCCGCCGGAGAGAGAGCCACGGCCCCAAGCGACACCGTCGCGAGGCCGACGCAATCGGCAAACTGTTCGTGGAGATCGACAAGGACCTTGTCGAGCGCGCCCAGAAAACGGCTGAGTGCCAGAACGTGAATCTATGGGAAGTTGTGGAGTCAGCACTCCGCAAAGGGTTGCCGTCTTTGCCTGTCAAACAGGGGCAACAGACGCTCATCGAAGTACCACAACAGGATCGCTACGCAAGCTGAAATGCACTCTGTGCCAGCGGGACTGAGAACCGTTAGGTTGCAGATGAACGACCAGGAGGTACCGGACAAGTCCGCGTGACATCGACCCGCTTGTGAGGGCTCTGTACCTGGTTCCCTGAAAACCGAAACGCTCCCGGCGTGTTGCCGAGAGCGTTCGGTAAGTAGGGGGACGAGTTCCCGCTCGTCCGCCAGCCAGACTCTCGCAGACAATGAACCGACTAAGGACCACTCTTGTCGCAAGAGCCTGGGTCCGATGGTACCTCGCGCCTCGAGCCGGTCACAACCGACACGGGCCGTGTCGAACACATCGGCCACCTCAAACCACGTTTTGCTGGCGCGCCATCGCCTGACTTCTCTTTCCGCGACCCCGGATATCTTTCCGCGCTCGAGCGGGTGATGTATCGCCGATGGTTCGTCATGATCGCGGCCGACAACACCGGTTCGGGCACCGTTCGAACGCTCGACGCCGCACGCAAGGCCCTTGCCGACGGCTCCGCCGCGTCGGCCGGTGGGCGATTGGTCGATGAGCTCCTGGGGGCCGATATCGACGCCGAGGATCCCCTTGTCGGGGACGCGTGTGCCGAAGCTCTCATCGCTTGGTGCGATGCCCACGGCCTGCCGTACATATTGCGTGACAGTGGCCGTCCCGGTGGCCGCCACATCGTCGCCGTCATTACCAATCATGCGGTGCCACACAAGGAATGGGCCAAACTCTGCCGTCGCTTGTCGCGCCTCTACCGAGTGGTGGTCGACGATCGCACCGGCAAGGTGTTGCGGTTGCTCACCGCCCCGCACCGCGTCGGCTTGTCATCGTCGGTGATCGCCTGCACGATCACCCCGGCGGCCGTCATGGACGCCATCGCCCGCCGTGCTGGTAAATCCGCCGCCAAGGCCCGCCGTGCTCGTCGCACGGCCGTCGTGGGTGATTCGAGTCGTTCGGCACAGGAGTATGGGCACGCGTGCGCGCTCGCACGGCGCGGCGTGTCGGCGGCTGAGGCGTGGACGGAGATCGCCGCCGCCGCAGGCAAAGCCGCGGAGTTGGGCAAGGCGTGGTTCCAGCGCTACGTGTGGCTGCCCGCAGTTACCACCGTCGCCGCCGAGAACGGCCTGGATGAAGACGCGGCCTGGGAGCTCGCACAAACGGCCTGCCCCTCGGTCCGTTCACGGGGCCGTGATTTCTGGCGTTATTGGTGGCGGAAAGCCTCCGCTGAAGCGTCTGTCGACCGGCCGCGCCGCTACCGGCTGCCCGAGGACCCCGAAGCTGCCGAAGCGGCGCTGGCACCGGAAGTTGCGGCCGAACTCGACGCGCACCGAGATGGTCTGCGCCTCGCCGTCGATGCGCTGACCGGCATCGACCCGCGTCGTCGCCACAGTCTGCACTGCGCTGTCCACGCCGTTGCCTACGCCATCGTGACCCGCGATGGGTCGATGAGTTCTCGCACCATCTCCGAACATGCCCGAATCGCCCGCTCCACCACTCTGACCGCCCTCGATGTCGCCGTCACCCGAGGCGTCCTAGTGGTGACCCACCGTTATGCCGGAGGCGCCACCGACTGCGCCGCCTATGGTCCCGGTCCAGCCGCCACTGACTACATTTCCGCAGCTCGCAACATTTCTCCGACCACTAGGTGTACCACCCCCGCCCCCCACGGCTCCGCCTCCCTCACTCACCTCCGCGCGACCCACTCGAAAGACCGCCGCGCCTGGTCGCTCCGCTGCGACGCACTGGCTTCGCTCGCACCCGGCGAGCGCCTGGCCACTAGCCAGCACCCCGCCGCGAAACTGCTGCGCAGCCTGTGGTTCCAGCGTCGTTGGTGGTCCTCGCTGACGGCCGAGGAGCAGGCTGAGCGCCGCACACAGCGTCGGGAGCATCTGGGCACCCTCCACAAGAGTGTGCGCTCGGCGTGGTTCACCTGGCTGGCCGAGCGCGAGGACATCGCGGCGGCCGCAGTCCGGATCAGCGCCACCGAACCCGGTCCCGGCGACGTGCAGACCGTGCTGGGTGCCCCGCTGACGATCCACCGGGGCCTAGCCGAGTCTGGCTGGAGGGAGGGGCGCTCCTTGCCCGCAGCAGCGTGACCGGGTGCTGGCACCACTCAGGCATTGCAAAACTGGTTTGCGGTGTACTGCGATCTACCCGACGGAGGCAGTCCGGGACATATCCGCTGGGACCTCATACCCCACCAGTGCCCGCACTTCTCGGGTGCCCATCTCCAGCAACTCCGCGTACGTCACCGCCGGAAGACCGTTCCCGGTCAGGAAGTCCCGCACATCCGCGTCGGAGTCGACGACCAGCCGCACCTCGCACCGAAAGCGGTGCTGCAAGTTTCGAGAGTGTTTGGCACGCAGTACGCCTCGCGCATGCGACTGCCCGGCGGGCGTGCGCGCTAACACCCTGCCCGGCGGGAAGCCGTGACGCGTGAGCCATTCCTGGCTGTCGGCGATCGTGGAGATGTCGCAATCGGATGAATACGCGATGCCGTAACCCAGGCCGGCGAAGTAGCCGACCAGGTCGCGGTGTTCCTCAATCACCCGCGCCTGCGGTATCGCGGCGAAGAATGCCTTCCACCGATCCATGCGACGAACCTGCTTGTCCTCAAGCAGATGCCCGAACTCAGACATGTCGGCGAGTGCGCCGGTTCGGCCCAGGAGATCGAAAACCACCACCGGGCCACCGGCGGCCTGTGCAATATCGGTCACCTCATCTCCTTTCTGCTCTCGCACGCCTGCAGCTCCCCCCACAAAGGGGGCTGCTTATCCTGCCTCAGTATCTATCAGCTGAGGCCGTGGTCCAGGCAGGCGTGCAAGTGGAACCCGTGGATCCTTGGCTCGTGCGGGGATGCCCCAGCTCGAAGTTCCTGGCGAGTCAACCTGGGCGAATTGGCGGAACGGCCCGCGAGAAGTGATGGTTCGCGGCCCATCGCATGTGGCGGAAGTGGCGAACCGCAGATCCCGGCGTGCTGGCAACCCCCCAAGGAGGGGAAGCCGGGATCCGACCGCCATCACTCCCGGCGTGTCCGCCGAGTCTACAAACAAAGATAACATTACTTACATAACGTCATGCAAGTAATGTTTGTCATGGAAAATATGTTATTATTTATCCATGGCGATGAACGACATCCAGGGCGCTCCCATCGGCTACGAGGACGCATTCACTCTCTCTGCGGCGCGGGAAGCGGTACTCGCCGCGATCGAGACAGCACGCGCGAGCGGAGCGCTAGCGGACGAAGTCGGGATCGCCGAGTTGACCGGCCAGGCAGGCGAGATCGGCGACGTGTACGCGCTGCATCGGCTCGTGGAACTGACACCGGCGCTGGATCAGCAGCTCTGCCGGTTCCCCGGTTGCTTCCATCCACGGCGGCCCGCGGAGAAGACCAAACCGTTTGTCTACTGCGCCCATGTGCGAGACGCCCAGGGGCGGCAGAAACACACTCCTACGCGGTCGATGCGGCTGCGTAACTGGCTCGAGGCCGGGGCGCTCCCCCAGGCCGAGCCCGTGGAGGACGACCCCGGCGGCGTGCGCCCGGTATCGCTGGCGCGCATGTCGATTCCTGATCAGATAGCACGGGTCGAACAGGCCGCCGAGCAGGTGGCGACGCAGTTGACCAGCGCCATGAATGAGCTGCGCAAACAGGTCGCTCTCGTCGGCGACGACGAAGCCCGCGCCGCGGAAATCGAATCGGTGCGCTACGACGAGGGCAAGAAGGCGGACGAGGCCAAGGGCGCGCAGCTGGCCGCCGAGCGGGACGCGCGCAAGGCTCGCCAAGGCGCGGACGCCGCTGAACAGGCCCGCCTCGAAGCCGTCGAGGCCGCCGAGGAAGCCAACGCCCGCGCCGACCGCGCCGAGCAGAACGCGGCTGAGCAGGCCGAGCGCGACGCACAGGCCGTCACCAATGCTCAAGACGCCGCCGAGCTGGCACGAGCCGAAGCCGTCACCGCCATCGCCGAGGCCGACACCAGAATTCAGCAGGCGACCGCCGACGCCGATGAGCGAGTCGCCGCCGCGCAAAGCGCCGCCGACGCACGCATTGAGGAAGCCGAAAACACCGCCCAACAGCGGATCGAGGCCGCGGAAACCGATGCGCAAGAACGAATCCGCGCCGCCGAACAGCGAGCAGAGCAGGAAATCGCCCGCATCCGCGAGGAAGCCGACACGGCCGTCACCGCGGCCCAGGACGAGGCGCAGACCGCGCAATCGGCCGCCGAGACCGCCACGAACCAGATGCGTGCGGCCCAGGACGACGCCGCCGAAGCCCGCCGGGCCTCCGCCCGTGACGAAGCCGCCGCGAAGGCCGCTCGGGAAGAACTCGTCAGGGTCAGAGACGAACGTGACCGTCTCCAGCAGCGGCTAGACGATGCCGAAGGTCGGCATCGGACAGAACTCGATGCCGCCAATACCCGCCTCGATGCCCTGCAATCCCGGCTGGACGATAGCCAGCGGCTTCATCAAGACGAGCTGCGTCGTCTCGCCACCGAACGCGCCACCGAACGCGCCCAGGACGAAGCACGCGCGGCCACCCAGCTCGAATCGATCCAGAGCGCCCATACTGCGCAAGTCGAATCCCTGCACGAGCGGATCAGCCTCATGCAGAACGAACTCAACCGTGCACGCTCAGCCGAGACGCCCCCGGAAGCGTCGGAGAGCGACGACCTGTAGTCACTAGCATCATTCCCCGCTTTCCCTCCGTCGGTGGGAATGTCGAAATCTCCCCACCCGGGCGTGCCCTTTACTCAAAACATTATGTCACTGTGACGTTTTCGTGCGGAGCAAAGGCGGCCCGGGGTTCGGGAGGCGCTATCCGCGGGCGGGCGTGAGCCGCGGTGTCACCATGCGGATCCGGGGACGCTCGGCGGACGGTTCGTCGCGGAGTTCGGTGCGCACGCTGGTGGTTGGGCGGATCCGGGGCGTGTGCGGGCGTGTCGTCGCCGCCGGTGCCTGCTCGTGCGGGGCGGTAGTCGCCTCGGTGCGCGGCGCACGGCGCGCGCGCGGTGCTGGGGATGCCAGCGGGCTGTCGACGGTCGACGCGGACGTGGGATTAGGTGCCCGCGTCGGAGGCGCGGCGACTTGGACCGGTTCGGGCGCCGAGCGCGCGGCGAGCGCGGGGACCGCCACGGGGGCGGGCTCGGGGTTCACCGGAACACGGGTTGCGGACGCCTTCACCACTGGGGCCGGGGCGGGCACCGTCTCCTCCACTTCGGGGATCGCGCGCGGAGCGAGGCGCGCCGCGGTCGACGCCGCAACCACCGCAACGTCCGCGACCAGGATCGCGCCGTCCACAACACATGGCACCAGCCACGCCAACCCCGTTGGGACACCGCACATCTCACCGAACTCCGCCAGCGCGGCGAACGACAACCGGAACGCCGCAGCGGCCAGGCCGACCGCGCCGATCAACGCGAGCGCGAGCGCGACGTAGACGAGTCGGGAGCCGCGGGTCACCTGCGCCAGGCGCAGCAGGCGCGCGATCAGCTCGGTGACACCGAGCAACGCCAGCGGGGCCAGTACACCGAATCCGGCTGCCGCCCACGGCGGGAGCGCCGCGTCGTTGCCCTGCTTCAGCCAGGCGTGCACGCCGTTGGCGGCCACCGACGCGACCGCCCAGAACGCGAGCAGTGCCCAACCGCATTGGCGGACACCAGCAACCGCGGCCGCGAACTCCGCCTGCCTCACCCCCTCCCCCGCTGGCGGGACAGACGCGGACAGCGCGGGGGCGGGGCGGGGGACAACAGCAACGGTCACAACAGGGCTCCAGACGGGGCGTACAGCGACGTTCAGGCGGCAATCGTGGGTCGGGCCGGGGCGAGGGTGGTTACTTGCGCAGGAGGGCGCGCAGATCATCCAGCGGCAACTCCACGTCGGCGCGCGACGCGGCGGCCAACAGTTCCGCTTCGATGACGATCGGCGATAGCCCGTCAGCGACGCAGCGTTCGATCGTTTCGGCGAGCTCGTTCAGCCTGTCGGTCGCTTTGCGGGTCGCCGACGCCGCCGCGTACGCGGCGTCGCTGACCGACTTCTTCGCCTGCTTCGCTTCCAGCGGCGACAGCTGAGGCGCCTGCGCGGCACGGGGTTTCGGAGACCGGGCGGCGGACTTGCTCGCCCTGCGGGACGCGTCCTTCGGCTGCGCGGCGCGGTCCTGGTTCACCGGCTCCTGGTCGTCGTCGGCGACCACGTCCCCCTCCAGCTCCGGCTCGTGCGAGTCCGCGACGTTCGCCGACTCGTCGGGCACCGCCTCCAGATGCACCACCCCACCCGCAGCGGCCCTCTCCTCCTCGGCACGTTCAGCGGCGCGCTGCGCGGCGCGCTGCGCCGCGGTAAGGCGGACGGGAAGCTCGTCGGCGGGATGGCTGGTGCCGCCAAACGCCGGTGCACGATCGGGTTGCGTAGTCATGCTGCTTCTCCTGCCGGGATCAGGCCCTGCTCGCGGGCTAGGTTGTCGTACGCCTCACGCAGATGGGTGATCTTGTCTTTGTCGCGCGGTTTCTCATAGAGGTGGATCGGTGTGCGCGCCGAATGGGCGTCACCACGCACCGTGTACCGCTTGATGACGTGGGGCGACACCAGATCACCGAACTCAGCTTTCAACTCCGCTGTGCGCGTCCGGTTCTCGATCGTCGGCTGTGGGACCGCTTCGCCGTTGATGATTAGCCGCCCCAGCTCCAGCCGCTGATTGGCGCGCTTCTGAATGCGCTCCATCGTCTCCACCAACTCACCGGTGCCACGCGTGGAATCCATGGCCGGCTCGGCGACGATGACCAGCTCGTCAGCGGCACACAGCGGGATGTACAGCGGGTCACCCAGGGTCGGTGGCGTATCGAACAGCACGCCCCGGTACATGCTGAGGTCCACACTCTCGAACGCGATGTCCAGGTTGTAGATCACCTCGCTGCCGAGTTTCGGCGCGTTCGCCAGGCTGGGATGCCCGGCGATGACATCAACGAAATCCCATTTGGTCGGCTGGATGACGTCGACCAGCTTCATCGGCTTCGTCGGATGCAGCAGGTCGGTGACGGTCGGGATACCCGACCGCGGATCCACTCCCAGCCCCATGGTGGCGTCGGCAGATGGGTCGCAGTCCACCACGAGCAGGCTACCGCCGTTATCCTCGTCTCGTTGACCGGCGGCCTCCAGCTGCATGAGGTACCACATGACAGCGCTGGTGATACCCAACACGGTCTGCGTTTTGCCTACCCCACCCTTCTGGTTCGCGAAGGCGGCCCGCCTCGGTTGCTGCGCCATCGAGTGCCCCTACTCCTGTTCGTGAATAAGCCCGTGAAATCGGTTGGCAGCCTATACGTTCGGTAGCGCGCTCGCCCAGTATCTTGCCCGCCCCGGCGTGTCGCCTGCCGAGAATCCGATCGATCAGCAGAACCGGCACCTCCACATGCGATCGACAGATCCACCGGCGACACGCCCCGCCCGATGATTGACCCGCCGAACGTTATGCCGAACAATCGTGCGAGCGCACGGACGCGCGACCGGACGTGCGCCCGACCATCCAACCCGCAGACCGAGTCTCGGACCGGTCTGCCTGACAGCTCACCAGTCGACCAACACACCCAACGATCGCCAGACCAACCCATCGGCAGGTGGACCAGTTAACTGGGGGACCAGGATACCGGTCTGCCCGTCAACCGACAGTGAGCCCTGGAGCATGTACGCCCTGAGGATCACTCGTCACGACGATCGACCGGTCAATCCGGCTTGCTGGCGGTCGGTCTGCAACCCCGCCAGACGAACCCATGACGGCGCATATGCGCAATCGTGTTCGCGAACGCGCGGGGATCCGACGGCGTACCCGCCATACCGGTCGTGCTGACAACATCCGAGGCGTACAGCTGTGCGTGCTTGCGGTGGCGAGTCACTGTCCACCCCTGCACGACCGCTTCAGCGATCAACCGTTCCCGCGCACCATCGCGCACGCTGCCGAGAGGCCACGCAGGTGCTGCTGCACCGCGAACATGTGCGCGTCGAACGCCTCGGCGACCCGCGACCCACGACATTCAGATCACATCCGGCGGCAGCGGACGTCGTCGCGCCCCAACTGGATCCGATGCTGGTCGCGTACTGGCTGGAGCTCCCGGACCGTCCGGCCAGCACGGCATCTCAGCCCCGACGTTGCCGACCAGGAGCCGGTGAACCAGGACCGCGCCGCGCAGCCGAAGGACGCGTCCCGCAGGGCGAGCAAGTCCGCCGCCCGGTCTCCGAAACCCCGTGCCGCGCAGGCGCCTCAGCTGTCGCCGCTGGAAGCGAAGCAGGCGAAGAAGTCGGTCAGCGACGCCGCGTACGCGGCGGCGTCGGCGACCCGCAAAGCGACCGACAGGCTGAACGAGCTCGCCGAAACGATCGAACGCTGCGTCGCTGACGGGCTATCGCCGATCGTCATCGAAGCGGAACTGTTGGCCGCCGCGTCGCGCGCCGACGTGGAGTTGCCGCTGGATGATCTGCGCGCCCTCCTGCGCAAGTAACCACCCTCGCCCCGGCCCGACCCACGATTGCCGCCTGAACGTCGCTGTACGCCCCGTCTGGAGCCCTGTTGTGACCGTTGCTGTTGTCCCCCGCCCCGCCCCCGCGCTGTCCGCGTCTGTCCCGCCAGCGGGGGAGGGGGTGAGGCAGGCGGAGTTCGCGGCCGCGGTTGCTGGTGTCCGCCAATGCGGTTGGGCTGCGGCGGTGGTGCAGCCGGTGACCGTCGATTCTTCGGTGGCGACTCGGGCGCCTGCGCCCGCGCGTCCAGATCCACGCGCACGCCCCCATCTCCTGCGCCCGCACACGGCCAGGTCCGCCCCGCCACTGCCGTGCGCACGGACTTCAGTGAGGCACCGACCCGCCGAGCGTCCTCAGATTCGGGATGGTGACGGCCCGGCTCGTCTCCACGCGCGGCTAGCGCCTCTCGCGCCCACAGCGTCGAAACGGGGTGTAGCGAGCCTGGACTCGCGGCTGTGTATTTGCCTGGGTTGGGGTGCAGGGTCGGACGCGCGTCCGGGCGCGCGTCCGCGCGCGCGAGTGTCCAGCACACCTGCCGGTAGTTCAACTATCAGGCTCCGGCGTGTCGTCGACGTACCGGAGCATGTCGGTTTACCAGTTCGGCAAACACATCACGTACGATCTCGCTGTAGTCGACACCCGGATAGGCGGGTAACCAGCTAGCTGGGTAACCGGGTAGACGGGCACCGTACGACCGATGTCGCCTGCGAAAACCAAGAAGCCCCCGGCTCGCTCGCCTGATCGGCGCGCGGAACACGAGGGCTCCTCTCCAGCGGGCTGATCCAGTTAGTTGTCCAGACCGATCAGGATCTTCCCCACGTGGATGACCGGCCGTCAGCCTGGTAAGCACCGGGTTGGCGGCGTCGTCGTTTCCGACGAGCCTCACCAACCACAGCACCGTCGAGCCGATACGCGAGCCCTGCCAATAGTGCTGGCGCGCCCTTGCAGACGACGGTCATGGCGGTGTCTCGGCGGGCGAGGCCTCCAGCCCGTGCTGTCCAGGCACACCATAATCGCGAAGACCCATAGAGGCGGCGACGTCGCGACGCAATCCGCTGAGCCCGGCGCCATCACCGAATCGTCTTCGAAATACGGGCGCATCACGGCTCCGGCACTTCGTGATTGATCGTCTCGCCAAACTCACACCGCAAGCCCTCGTTCAGGTAGCTCACGTTGCGGCGCCCGTCGACGAGCCCATTCGAAAAGTCCCTGCCGCCCGCAAATGAAGATCACCGCTATGCCGCCGCCCGCGGAATCGGGTCACCGACCGCGAACGACGCCGTGATGCCCCCGGTCACGAAGCGGGTGGTCACACCCTTGACGCCCAGATCGTGGTAGATGCGGTGGGTCAGTTCCTCGTGGGAGATCTTCATGTCGCGGAATCCCTCGAGGTACGCGGCCAGGGATTGCAGCTCGAGCGTGTAGTCGGTGCTGCTTTCCCACGCCAACCACACGGTGCCGTCGTCGGATTCGTCGATGAACGGGCAGCGGTGCTGTATCGGGGCCTCCGCATAGGCGTACACGCCTGCTGGCGCGGGGACGCGGTTCGGCATGGACGGGGCGACAGGGATGGTCATGTGGGCTACCTCCGGGAACGGGTCGAACAGTGCGTCTTCCTCGGGAAGCGCGTCTATGCGGTCGAGCCAGCGCAAAAGGTTGACGAGATTGATGTCTGGGCCTTTGGTGAGATAGGTGCCGTCGGCGGAGTCGACCCCTGCCCGGACGGCGTAGACGATGCGGATCTCGGATGACACGCGCCCCATGTGCACGGTCTTGCCGCGGTGCATCGCTTCCAATGTCAGATCACGGGCGGCGTGGCTGAGCTTCCACTCGGCCATCACCTGGCGGCAGCGCACACACTTCGCTCGCCTGACCCGCTTGTCGCCTATGTGTCGCCGCCCCAGGCAACTCGGGCATTCCAGGACCCCGCCCAGGAACAACACGTCGAACTCGTCCCACGGCAAGCACCGGGCACCGTTTTGAGCGACGTATGCGGCGGGGAACCCGAGGTGGCGGATCTTGTTCAGCCACGGCCGCGCTCGCTTCGCCGTGTCGACGGCGTCGCCGACGACATCGGGTGCGGTGGCCCACAATCGTTGCTTCGCTTCGGTTTTGTCGGCCATCTCTGCCAGCCATTCCATCCACGCGCGGTCTCCTGGGTAGCCCTTGCCGAAGCATCCGGAGTCGAATCCGTACCGCGCACCGGCGATGAGGACGTTGCCCTGATTCGGGGTGGCCATGCCGCCCAGGACTCCACAGCGGATCGCCTCATGCACGCGTGGGCTTCCGGTCGGCGGGGTCAGATACAACACGACTCACTCCCTTCGCCATGAGCACGAACAACATCGACACCACGGTCTTGCCCACCAATTGACCGGTGAGTGCGGATGGGACGGCCGACCAGCCGAATGCGATCCCCAGGAAAAGGAGCGTGTCGACGACCGCGCCAACCGCGCCCGAGGCGATGACAGCGAGAGCCCATAATTGCGAACCGAACTCGGCGTGCGCCCGAATCGGTGTGTACGCCAACAGGTCCGCCAACTCGGCGAATGTGAAAGCCACCATCGACGCCACAGCCAATTGAGGTGCCGCCACGACGAACGACAACCCGGCACCCGCCGCGATCACGGCAAGGACGGCGCGTATCCCGGCAGCGTCCTGCACGAAGTCACGCAACACCAGTGCCGCGCCCGCCGCGAATGTGCCCGCCGCCACCGCGACCGGCCCGAAATGGAGGAACCCGAATCGGGTTGTGAGCTGATTCGCCAGCAGCACCGAGCCCGCCAAACCGACCGCCGCGGCGGTCGCGATCACTGGCCGCCTCATGACTAACTATGACGGTGTTGTCCGGGATGCACAGCTGGTCTTGCGAGGGTATGCGTGGCGGGCGTGGCCTGCGGTTTGGTGGATCTGGCTTGCCAGGTCAGCCGTTTCGGCCATTGCTCCAGATAGTTGGAGTCGATGGGCGCGAACGGCAGGGCCGGGACATCGAATGCAGCGGCGATGATGTCCAGACGCGGGGCCACGGCGGTGTACAGGGTGCGTAGTTCGCTTCGTGCGTCGGCGGCTCGCGCTTGGCTGTAGTCGGGGTGGTGCGCGGAGAACCAGCTGCTGTCGTTGTTGTTGGTTACGCTCGTGCCGCTGCCGGTGATCCGTTCGAGGCAGTAGATCGCGGTCAACCCATCGGCGAGTGCTCGGGCGTCGGGGTGGGTGAGCGTTGCCGCTGCGGCGGCCATGGCGTCGGCAGTGATGCGTTCGGCGATGACCTGGTAGATGTCGGTACCGATCGAGTCCGGCCCGATCGCCAGTCCGCTGTCCGTGCCCGCGATCGTGGCGGTAATGATGGCGTTCTCGCGGTCACGGAGCATGCGATGCCACGGCGATAGTTTCTTCGGCAGGCCGGGTACCTGTGTGCGAGAGGCCGGCATCGGCCAACGGCCTACGGCGACTTTCAAGCTCGGGTTGGTGCCCTCGGCAATCCGCACCCCCACCATGCATCCGAGCCAGTCACCGACCCCGTTGTCGCCGAGCACGGCCTGAGCGCCGCAGATGGTGATCGCGACATCGGAGAGCACGTTCCATGCCAGCTCCGACACGAACGGTTTGGTGAGATTCACCAGTGTGGTCACGGTGGCCGGGTCTCGAGTAGGGTCAGCGACGTGATCGCGGGTGTGTTCTACCAGCGCGCTCACCGCGACCATGTTCGCGGCCGTCGATACCATTTTGCGCGTGATCTCGTCGCGTTCTGCCAGCAGCATGCCGTCGATTTCCCGCTGAAGGGTGTACCGGTGCACCAGCGTCCAGCCGCCGCGCGCGGCGGCGACGGCGGCACCGGCGTAGGAGATCCGGCCTGTCATCAGCGCGCTGGCGGACTGCTTGAATCGGGCGTGGCGCGATAGCGCACACACGAAGTTGCCGTTGTGGAAGTAGGCCCAATCGCCGCCGAGCAGCGCGTCGTCGGGAACCGTTAGGCCGGTGAACTTGAATGCCGCGTGATCCATCGGGGCGCTGAGGCGGCTCGTGGGCAGTGATGCGACCTCGATCCCGTCGACGAGGCCGTCACTGGTGCGCGCCCGCAGCAGGATTGGGAAAACACCCTCGTCTACTCCGGAGACGATGAGCCTGGCGAGGACCACCAGGATTTTCGGAATTCCGGAGGCCCCGATGTTTGGCATCCACTTCAAGGACTCGGGATCATCGGTCGATTGGAGGGTCAGGGTCCGGTCCCGGGGGTTATAGATCGCGAGGGTGTTTGCGTCGAGAACGTTGGTGCCGACGCCGAGTTCGGTCGCGGCGAATACTCCGTACGCCTGGCCGCTGTCGAGTTCGGCGAGCAGCGTTTGCTGGTAGTTGCTGCGGTTGCCCAACTTCTGGATCGAGCCCAGGCCGAGACTGACATGGGACAGGTACGGCACTGCGCGCGGGTGGCGGACGATGCAGGCATCGTAGAGCGCGGATTGGACCCAGAAGTCCTCGGCGATTGCCGCCCAGGAGCCGCCCAGCTTCTCGCCGATGCGTGCCAGCTGCCGGTACCCGTAGACGGCCTCTTCGGAGTCCGACAACCCGAGACCGAGCGGGCCGTCGACGCTGAACACCAGGTCACGGACGTCGCGGTAGGTGTGGTAGTGGCGGCCGAAGATCATTGTCCGCAGCGATTCGGCGGCGGGGTCTGTGTCGATCTGTTCGACGTGCACGCTGGCGATGGGATCTGCTGTCATGTTGTTCTCCGCTCGATTCGCCGGTGATCTGCGCCGGGGTGGACCTGCGGTTCGGCCGGGGCGGGCTCACCGAGTGATGCTGGCTGGTTGGGTCGTTCGTGAGATCGCGTGGTGGATGTTTCGGTCGTGTAGTGCGCCTTATGGACTCAGGCCCACCGCGTGGAGTGCTTGGACGTAGTTGCCACCCGCGCGTCGGTATCGGGTGATCGCGTTCAAGACGGCGAAACCTTGTGCGGGATGCCAGGATTCGCACAGATCTGCCAGCGCAAGCAGATCGACTCCCCACCTCTCGCCGCCGTGGGGGTCGGTGGCGGCTGCACGGATCTCGGCGGCCATGCGTGGTCCCGGTGCCTGCAGCCATTGCTCATCGACCTGGGAGCCGGCGGGGATGATGTCGCACAGGGTCCACGCCTGTCGACGGTCGAGCTCGACGGTGGCCAACTGGAATGCGAGGAACTCCGTGCAATAGTTGTCCACCAGCGTGTTCGGGACGTGGTCCCCGGTCGGGTCCGGTGCCGGGGGAGCTGCGGGCACAGCCACGAACGCGTGCGCCGGATCCTGGCGGGTCATCTGGTCGAACAGCCTGGCCGTCGCTGGCCACGGGCTAGTGACGCGGCCCGAGTCGGCTTTGAACCAGCTAGGCACGCCATCAGGCCAGACGGTTCGGGACATAGCGGCGTCCAACCAGCGCCGATACTGCCGCATCGCGTCCGGGCTGACTTCGATCGCGGTACCGAGCCGGTTGCGATACTGGATGCCGCGCACGATGAACCGGGTCGCGAACGCCTTCATCGCCGGATTGGATCCGCTGGGGTGAAAAGCGTTGGGCCCTGCGATCATCCACATGGAGGGAAATCCCTCCACAGCCAGCCCACAGAACGCTTCGGCGCCACCGCGCCACTGCTCGTGCAGGTCGACACCAGCGCGGCCGCAGATGGTGATCGGTCTCAAGAACTCGGAGGCCTTGAAACCAGTGGCGTACACGACGAGATCGGCGCGACGTTCGGTGCCGTCGCTGATGCGGATGCCATCGGGGGCGAGGCAATCGATCGGATCCGTTACGAGCTGCACATGCGGCTGCTGCAGAGCCGGATAGAACGCGCTGTCGATGAGGATGCGCTTCTCGCCGATGCGATAGCGCGGGGTCAATCGCCCGCGCAACTCAGGGTCGCGGATGCGCCACCACAGATGCATTCGGGCGGCCCATTGCGCGGGCCGCGCGGACCAGCCGCCGGTCATGATCGGCGGCAACACTCGGTCGGCGCCGTGATAGAGCGCCGCGCGATAGAGCCGATGCAGGGCGTGGATGTGTGCGAACGCCCAGCGGGTCAGCGGCCCGAAACGCGCCGATGGCTTCGGCAAAACCCACGAGGCAGTGCGCTGATACACCGTGACGCTGCGGGCGGTGCGCGCCACCTCGGGAACGATCTGCGCGCCACTCGACCCGGTGCCGATCACGGCCACGTCTCTCCCGGCCCAGTCGACGCTGTGGTCCCAGCGCGCCGAGTGGAACGCCGCTCCGCGAAATGTGTCCTGTCCAGGGATGTGCGGGATGTGTGGGCGGTGCAGTTGCCCGACCGCCCACACGACCGCATCCGCGCGATAGCTCTCGCCGCCGCGGGTGGTGATCGTCCATCGCCCGTCGTGGTCGGAGTAGGTGGCGGCCGCGACAGCGGTGTTGAGTCGCAGATGCGGGCGCAGGCCGTGGCGATCGGCGACATCACGCAGGTAGTTCAGGGTCTCCCGCTGTCCTGGATACCTGATCGTGGGGTCCTGGTACGGGTCGAACTCGAATGAGTACAAGTGAGCGGGAACGTCGCAGGAGGCACCCGGGTAGGTGTTGTCCCACCAGACGCCGCCGACTTCCGGGTTCTCCTCGAGGACCAGAAACCGTTGTATCCCAACCCTTTTCAGCTCCACCGCTACACTGATGCCGCCGAAGCCTGCACCGACCACGATCACTTTCAAGTCGCGTTCGGCGGGGCGCGGGTCGGCGCGGCGGGGTTGCGGCCCAGGAGCCGCGGGAAAGGTTTCAGCAACGGTTGCTGTCATGTGGCCTGTGCCTTTCTGTGCGGTGCCGCGGGCACTGGGTCGGCGGGCCACAACGATGAGGTCGATTCGAGCTATTCGTCGAAGGGGGCGGAGGCGACGAGCTGTTCCCAGCCAGTCCGGTAGATCAGGGCCAGGCGGCCATCGGGCACGGCGGCTACCTCGCGGCGCGCGGCCGCGATGACAACGTTTTTGAAGTCGAGCCGCGGGTGCGTGGCCAGCACGACGGCCAGCCACTGCGGGTCCATGTCGGGCCAGCGCATGCCGAACAAATCCAGACCGGCGCCGGTGCTGAGGAATCCGGCGATGGTGGATAGATCCGACAGCCCGAGGGTGATGTGCTGCGCGATACCGTCGCGGACCGCTTGCACGCGCTCGGGTGTCTCACCGCATTCGGTGAGGGCGGCTTCGGCGTACTGCGCGCCACGAACGGCGAAACACCTTCCAGGCACCGGGTTTTCGAGTTCGATGTCATGCAACATCGCGGCGACGAAAACCAGTTCGTCATCGACGGCGGCCGCGCGGTCCCAGCCGGCGAGGGCCTTGCCGAAGTAGTAGGTGCGCCAGCTGTGCTCATACATCGCCGGGCTCAATGTTTCGCGGGCGCGGCGCTCGGCGTCGCGAGCAAGCTCGGTATCGGGGAAGGCGAGATCCTCGAGACGGGCCGTGCCGCGACCGCCGAGCACGGTGCGGACCTTGCTGTCGAGCAAACTCGGCAACACAGCCAGCAGCATCGCGCCCAGCCGCATCGCCTGGCGACGCGAAAGCACCCCGCCGGTGGCTGATGCCCAATTCCAGTCGAGTTCGTCCAGCACTCCCATCTGAATCAATCCCCGGCATCCGCGTGCGTTCGCATGGCGAAGGTCCTCCTACAGCCAGGTGCCGCACGGACTCCGACGGCACTTCAAGCCCCTGTTGAGGAATTTAAGAGGAAGTTGATAGGAATGTCAAAGGAAGTATGTAGGAAGTCTGCTGTCATTGATAGGAAGTTGGTGCTAACGTGGCGACCAGGCCAGCCTCCCCCGCTGGCCCACCCGCAGCCCTGAGCGGTCCCGCCCGAGGCTGCGACGTAACGCGGCGTCGCCGACGCACTACCCCCCTGGTGCGCGGCGGCGCCGCTCACCACTCGCGTTTGCCCGACACCCGATTGACCAGGGGAAACTCCGTGATCCCCGCACCGGTCCCGCCGCGGAGCACAACATGCCCGTCCCTGAACTGGCGGTAAGTGCAAAATCGGTGTCGAAGAACGCGCTACAGATGTTGACCCGTCCGTTGGGGACGATCGCGAGCCTCGCGGCGGACCTTTCCGATGAATGTGACTGTCGGCGCGCTAACGAACCCTGCTCCGAGTCCTACTGCTTGGCGCCCGGCGTGGGATGCGCATGGCGCCCAAGCAAGGCTTGTAAAGTACGGACGACCTTGTACGCCATGCCCTTTCCACGGAGCTGACTGTGTCATCGCGTCCCATCGTTCACATCCGAGCAGCCGGTCCCGGAGAGTTGTGCTTTCGGGCTGTCGCGGGGGCGCCCAATGGCGATCAGTGACTCCGATATCTCGGGCGCGCTTTCGGCTTACCTTGAGCGCTATCCGGACGAGGCCGCGCAACTGTCCGAGCCGATGCGTCTGCTGCGTCGAGGAGAAAATTTCGCCTTGCGGCGGACCTTTCCGATGCATGTGACTGTAGGCGCGCTGCTGGTCCGCAATGGCGAGATCCTGCTTGTCGAGCACCGTGCCTACGGCATCACGCTGCAGCCCGGCGGCCACCTCGAACCGACCGACACGACGCTGATCGACGCGGCAGTGCGCGAGCTGGCGGAGGAGACCGGTCTTGATCCCGGTGCAGTCTTCCCGGCGTCGCAGACCCCTGTCTATGTCGAGTACGGCAAGGTTCCGGCTCGACCGGGAAAGGACGAGCCAGAGCACTTCCACCTCGACATCGGGTTTGCCTTCGCGACGGTGCAGGCGGATGTCGGAGATATTCAGGAGTCCGAGGTGACCGGTGCCGCGTGGTACCCACTCGCCGTGGCCGAGCGCCTTGTCGGGTCCCGCATCGCGCGAGCGATCAGCGCCCCGGCCCGGATCAGTTGACCAGGCCCTTCAGACGATTCTGGTCAAGCTTGGGCGTGTCCTCAGTTCTCGCGGACGCTGCCGGGGGTACGGCCGCGTGTTGCGCGCAGTCGGGAGTCGTCGCCGCGGAAGTCTGGGCAGGCGAAGCCGTCCCCGGCCGGGGCTGTATCGCTGTACGCTTCCGCGGCTTCGGTGTGATGGTCGCGGACAGCAGCGCGCAGTTCGGCAGGTTCCTCGATGAGGACATCGCTGCCGAAGCTGGCGACGAGGGGGATCAGCCATCGCCATCGGTCGACGTAGAGCACGATGCGGGTGGTGCCGTCGGGGTCGTGGTGGACTTCGGAGTCGGGTTTGAGTCCTAATCTGAGCATTTCTTCGCGGCTTCCGGGCATCACGCGGATCACGACTCGGTTTGGTCCACTGCCGAAGTCCTGCAACGTCTGGCGCCACCAGGTCTGCAGGTGGAATGAGTCTTCCGGGTAGGCGAACTTCAGGTCCGTGACGGTGAGCCGGTCGACGTTGTTGAGTTGGTAGCGTTGGGGCTCTCCGCGTGGCGGGGCGGCGACCAGCCACCACTCACCGCCTTTCCACACCATGCCGTACGGCTTGACGACCAGTTGTTCTCGCTCGTCGCTGTACTTCGTACGCAGGGTGATCTGGATCGCGGTGCCAGTCAGCAGCGCGTCGCGCAACGTCGCCAGGTGACCGGACCCTTCATCTCGCCAGTACCAATCGGTGGTGTCGAAGAAGATCCGGCTCGCGAGCCGATGCAGAACTCTGGCCCGGGAGGCGGTCACGTCGTGGACCGAGAAGTCCCGGGCGTCTGCGATCCCGTCATCGACGAGGGCGAGGGAGTCCGGGCTTCGTTCGAGTAGGCCGAGGATGTAGAGACGCAATGCGTCGTCGCTGTCGACGATCAGCGAGTCGAGGGGCTGGTCGCTGGTCAGTCTGAAGCCGCCGTTGCGTCCGGGAACCGATTCGATCGGGATTCCGTGAGAGACAAGCACTTCGATGTCACGGTAGATGGTGCGCTGGGTGACGTTGAATCTGCTGGCCAACGACGACGCCGAAACCCAGTTGCGTGAACGCAATTGGTGCACGATCGCGGTGTGCCGAGCGTGGCGGGAGTTCGGCGGCATGCGCGTCCTACGGAGGTCTGTGTGGTCGTTGGTCAGACCGAGTGGAGCGCGGCGTGGCGGTAGACGTCAAGCAGGCGGGCGCCGACCGTGGCAGCGCTGTAGCGGCGTAGCAGCGCTTGCACCGCAGCGGGGTCCGGCCGCGGGGTGCTGCACGCCTCGATGATGCCTTTGGCCACGGTGTGGTCGTCGTGGGGATCGGCGAAGATGGCCAAGTTTCCGGTGACCTCGCGCATCACGGGTAGATCGGAGCACAACACTTGGCATCCGGCAGCCAGGGCTTCCTGCACTGGTATGCCGAAGCCTTCGAACAGGGTGGGGAAGACGAATGCAGTCGTCGCGGTGTAGAGGGCGGCGAGCTGGTCGTCACCGATATGGCCGAGCACAGTGATCTCGGGATCTTGTGGCGAGGGCAGTCCGCGTTCCCAGCCGCGGCGCCCGGCCAGCAGCAGGCGCGGCGGGACGAGATCGGGCGCGGCGGCGCGCGCGAGCCGGTAGGCCCGAGTGAGTCGGGGAATGTTCTTCGAGGGCATGTAGACCCCGACGCCTAACAGGAACGGTGTAGCAGGGGCGAGACCGCGAACGGGACTGCTCAGGCGGCGAGCGAAATCGCCGGAGACATAGTTGGGAACCACCTCGAGGGGTGTGGCGAATGCGCCGAGCGCGTTGAGGATATCGCTGCGAGATGCCTCCGAGACGGTGATCACGGCACGAAGGAGCGAGTCGTCGAGCATGCGCTGCAGCCGGGGATTTTGGACGTCGCGCACTTCGCGGACCATCTGCTCGGGGAACAGGTACCTGCCGGCGTCATGCAGGGTGAACACGGAGGGATGGTGCAGGCGAGCGGGCAAGGCGAATGGGTAGTGCACCACCTCGGCGTCGAAGTCGTCCAGGATCCGGTGGAGGTGATGTTCCCGGTGGTCCGGGACCGTCAAGACCCGCACGTGCTGCTCGGGCGACGCGGTCGCGGTGTATCCGGGTCCCTGCTTCTCGGTGAGGACCACGGCGAGCTCGACGAGGGCCGATGCTGCGGCGAGCGCTTCGGTGAGCAGGTGTATGTAGCGTTCGACGCCGGTTTGGATTGTGGCGCGCCAGTATCGGGCGTCGATGGCGACACGCAGCGAATCAGGCACGGGCGCCGGACTTCACGCCGACTCGGGTGCCGAGTTCGGCGACCCAGATATCGGTGTCGGTCGTGAGGTAGTCCAGGACTGTTTCACCGAGCTGGCCCCACCGTTGGTCGATGAACTCGGCGACCCGTTCAGGTGCTGGCTTGGGGTCATCGAGGTAGAGACGGCCGACAACGTCGATGACATAGGTGTCGACATGGGCCGTGCCGCCGGTGCCGTAAGACAGGTTGACCGCAAGGTTCGCGGTATAGGGCCCGACGCCCTTGATCTCGAGCAGGTCCGGGATGACCTCGGCCGGGGGGCGGGTCCGCCACTCATGCCAGCTGAATCCGGTCTCGGCGAGGGTCGAGGCGACCGCGGCCAAGGTCGTGGCTCGGAATCCGACCTTGCACGCCCGCACTTCCTCGTCGCTGGCCTCAGCCACGCGAGCGGGGGTGGGGAAGGCGTAAACGGTTGCGCCGTCGACGGTTTCGGTGGTCGGCTCGCCGAACGCCTCGGCGAGGTTGCGCATCATCGAATAGATACGAGCGAAGCTCGTCTTTTTCGCGCATACGACGCCGCACAACGCTTCGAAGACGTCGGGGTAGAGCTTGCCCCGTCCCAGACCACGGTGAGCGACGGCCGCGGCGAGGACCGGGTCATCGGCGATGAGGGCTTCGATGGCGTCGTAGGGGTAGTCGAGTTGCAGGCACCGGGCCAACGTGGCGCGGGCGTCGGAAACGATTTCGGCGCTCAGGTGCTGCCCAGTGAGGGTGGCACGCAGCGTGGTCGGGTCAGTCTGGCGGATGCGCGCGGTGGTAATCGTGGCGTCGCCCAGGCCGGTGCGCAGTGGCCGCACCAACTCCTCGCCGTCGCGCACCCACGGATAGATCACATAGGTTTCCAAAGCGTGGGCGAAGTCGACGTGCCGGTCGAGGGCCAGGTCGACCACGGTGGTCTCAGGGGTCATGTGGTCACCAAATTCTCGAGGTAGCGCAGCACCAGGGGACCGGTCAGGTCGAGCTGGGCGTGCAGGCCAAGCGGCAGCGGGAATTTCGTTGCGGTATGACCGAATTCGGCTCCCGTGACGACGGGGAAGCTGCCGCCGACGCAACGCAGGATCAGCTGGTCGTAGGACTCGTCAGGGGCGTCCTCGCGGTCGCTGTCGACCGGGACCGCGACCAGTAGGCCCGCTATCCGGTCGAACACGCCAGCCAGGCGCAGATGGGTCAGTGCCACGTCGACCTGGACCCAGGGCACAAACACCTCTTCCAGAATCAGAAGTGCCCCAGTCGTATCCGGCATCCACGGCGTGCCAACCAGCGCGCGGATCGTGCCCAGGTGCCCCCCGACCACCGGGCCATCGAACGACACTCCGGATCCCCGGGCAACCCGCCAGTTGGCGCCGGACACCTCGACGTCTTTCACCGGGCCGGACACGATCTGCCAGAACGCTTCTGCGGTGGCCTGGTTGACGGTGGGGCGCGAGAAGTCATATCCGGTCGGGCCATGCAGCGTGGCCAGGCCCGTGCGTGCGGTGATCGCGTTGGCCAGCACCACCGGATCAGACAGGGCGGTAAACACTTTCGGGTGCTCGGCGATGGTGTCGTAGTCGAGCAGGTCGAGCAACTGGGCCGCGCCTTTGCCGCCTGTGGCCGGCACGATCAGGCCGATGTTCGGATCGGTGAAGGCCGCCATGAGGTCGGCGGCACGCTCAGCGGGATGGCCGGCGAGGTAGCCGGTGGCGGCCCGCGCGTGCGGGGCGATAGTGACTGGGTGGCCGCGGTCGGCGAAGTAGGCCACGACCCGGTCCAGTTCCTCGGCGGAGATCGGTGAGGAAGTAGACACGATCGCGACACCGGTTTCGTTCGTCACCGCTGGCGGTCTGATCACAGGGTGGGTCATCAGTGCGTGTCTCCTGTCGTCGGGTGGTCATCGGGGTCGATGTCGCGGACCACACGCACGCCCACCAGATGCCCGCAGTTCTCGGCGGGCTCCAGCGGTCGGACGGTGGCGCGCAGGAAATACGTATTCGAGGCCACGTCTCCACCCCGGTAGACCGGGTGGTCGCGGTAGGTGTCCGAGCACCACTGCCACACATGACCGGTCAGATCGTGCAGGCCGAAAGGTGATGGCCCGTCGTCTCCGTCGTCGATCGTAGACAGTGCGGCACCGCGCTCCAAGCATCGCGGCGGACCCGGCAACGCTGCGCCCCACGGGAACCAGCGTCCGTCACTTCCTCGGGCGGCATACTCCCATTCCGCTTCGCTCGGCAGCCGACCACCGGCCCAGCTCGCATAATGCTGGGCCCACTCGAACGGCAGCACAGCCGGTTCGTGTGCCCGCTCGTCACAGGACACCCCGAAGCCGTTGTGGACGGTGAACCCGCCGCCAGCGGCGCGTGCTCCGTCGTGGGCGGCTTCGATGTCGAGATCGGTGAGGAACAAGGCGAATTGGCGTCGGGTGGTCGGTCCGGCGCTGATCCATAGCGGCGCGATGTCGACGGCATGGTGTCCGCGTTCGCCGATAGGCTCGATCCCGAAAATCGCTCGTACGACGTCGGCGTCCTGATCGGACAAGCCGGGGGTGAAGCGGGTGCCGGGCACCCGAACCTCCCATGCTCCGTCGCGGTCGCGGCGTCGTCGCGGCAGGGGGTCTGGCGATGGGTGTGCGGCTGGGCGTGCGGCGAGATAGTTGGTCAAGATGGTGAGCAGGTCAGCGGGCGCGATCCCGTCGCGGGTGGCAGTGGGACCGGTGAACCACGCCGACTCGCCGTCCACACCGTGCGCCTCGGCCCACCCGATGTCGGCGAACCACTGTGCGTAGGCGTCGTTACGGCCGTTGGGTCGGTAGAACGCGGTCATCCGCTCAACCCCGCGCCGGTGAGCCTCGCCACGGATCAAATCCAGCATCCGTTGGTGGGTGCCAGCCCACAGCAACCGGCAGCTGGCCAAGAAGGAGTCCAGGCGCGCGCGGCTGTCGGTGAAGTCGAGTTCGGCGACACCGACGATCTCCGGTGCGAGCGCGGTGCCCTGGTAGCGCACCTCGAAGGCCAGCACGCTCCAGTCTGGCTTCAAGGCCAGGGCGAGCAGGTCTGCGCCGCTGCGGCGGGGGCTGGTCATGTTGAACTGATTGCTGCGCTCGTGCAGTTGGGCGAGACGATCGAGTACCTGGGGGTCCTCGGGATCGACCAGGCACACCACCTCTGGGATCAGTTCACCGGCGGATTTGGCCATGTAGAACGTTGTCCGCGCTGTGTCCGACGATGTCACCGGGCCATCGCCGCGTGGCGGCAGCTGGGCCAGCAGGTCCCCGATCAACAGCGGAGGCCCGGCCACCGCGGGCACCCGCACCTCCGGCCACGCGGCACGCACCCGCTCCTGCTGAGCCGGGTCGTCATCGACGAACACCACGGTGTCGGGGCCGACGCCGTCGAAGAACGTCAGGATCTCCCGCACGCGGGCGGCCTTGTCGATATCGGGTTCAGCCCACAATCCGGCAAACCCTACGCCGATCGCGTGTCGGTCCAGCGCCGTCCGTGCCGCCGCGAAGTCGTTACGCGACATGGCCGCCACCAAGGTTCCGTCCGCGCGCCGCGCCGCCAGAGCTGCGCGCCACGCACGGTGCGCCACCCCGGCGAGTGGGTTGCCGCCGTCGACCTCGTCCAAGCCGTCCTCGACAAGGGTGCCCGGCCACACCACACCATCCAGGTCGGTAATTACGACCTTCGGACCGGGGAACGCGCGTGCGGCGATCGCGCGCCAATGCAGCCACGCGAGATCTACCACCCGAGCCCACAGCGCCGCGCCGCGGGCATCACGGCCGACCGCACGCAGTGCCCGATCAGCCCCGGGATAATCCTCGGCCGCGAGCAACACATCCAGTGAGGCGATCCGATGCACCGGTATTACCCGCACCGGAGTCCCTTGCACGACTAGGCCCCGGATGGCGGTGTTCGCGTCCTCGATCATCGCGTCGATTCGCTCGTCACCGCAGTACGGAAGCGTCTGCACCAGCAGATCCGGTACCGACGAGACCACACCACCAATCGCATCCAGCAGCGGTGTGACCACGCCCGCGTCCCCGGTGTAGACCGCACGGGCCTCGGGCAGCGCGGCAGAGACCAGCACACTCGCGGATAGTTCACCGCGTCCGGGCGGCGCTAACCGATCGGCGAAGACGGCAAGAAGTCGTTGCAGCGCAGGCAATTCCACGGGTTCGGGCACGATCCGCAGCCGTAGCGCGGTCTCGCATTCCGTAGGACCGGCCTCGATCGCGGCGAGCCATTCCAGATAGGAGGTTGTCAT